>JAITBS010000508.1 GCA_031283515.1 Planctomycetaceae bacterium | reverse complement strand
TTTTTATTACTTTGACAAGTTGTTCTCCGTCTGTGAAACGGAATCTTCCTGTCGAATATGTTGAAGGAATTGTTACGATGGACGGAATTCCTCTTGATAATGCCTCCGTCCAATTCGTTTCGAAAACAGAAGGTCAAGGTGAAGCCGCAGGTGGTTACACCGATGTCAATGGAAAATATACACTTTCCTCTATGAATGGTGATCCCGGTAAAGGCGCCTTACAAGGCGATTACATCGTTTTGATTACGAAAACGATTTCCATACCAATACCCGGAGCGGTTCACAATGAAGGAGATGCACCGCCGGAAGAATCGAAGGAACTTGTTCCCGCAGTGTACAACAACCGCAGTAAACCGCTTTTGGAAGCAACTGTTGTTAAAGGAAAAAACAAGTTTAATTTCGACGTGAAAACTAAACCTTGATTGTCTGAAAAAACAGATCAAACGTTTGAATTTTAATTGTTCACTTTAATTGTTTAGTTTATTGTTCACTTTATTTTCAAGGAGATTTGAAATGAAAATTTATACTCTATTAAATTGGAAAAAGAATGGTTTTACACTTGTTGAACTTCTGGTGGTCATTGCGATCATTGGTTTGTTGATTGCGCTTTTGTTGCCTGCGGTTCAAGCAGCACGGGAAGCCGCAAGACGAATGCAGTGTACGAATAATCAGAAACAACTGGCGTTGGCGTGTCATAATTTCCATGACATTCACCAACACTTTCCGGGCGGAACTTACGCAAAACTTTTTGAACCGTTTTTTGCGGGAGCACCGGACGGTAATAAACGCCGACAGCGGTTCAGTTGGATTTGCCAGGTATTACCGTTTATCGAGCAATCCGCTCTCGGAACGCTCGTTACGGATAATATCCGAAATGGTTTAGCAACCTCGTCCACCGGAACTCCCGCTGTTCAAGATCCGTGGATTGCCGGTGTTGTATTAAATGGAACTGCCAATACACTTTTATTTGGTACGGCAATTAGTACGATTCTTTGTCCTTCCGACAGTAACCGCGATAAAGTTCCGCCTATTGTAACTTGGCCTGCAACAGGAACTGTTGGTGGAAACTATAGCCAACCAACATCTTATCGGGGGTGTGTCGGCGATAACCGAATCGAAATCGGAGGGACAACAGGAGAAGGGACAACAACTTCACCTTTTCCTCCGCCAGAAAGGTTTCGTGGGATTTTTACTCAACAAAATGTTTGTCTTGTCGATTTTGCAGGCATCACCGATGGAACCAGTAACACCATCCTTATTTCTGAAACGGCAATTTTTCCATACGGGACAAATGTTACCAATAAACTTCCTAAATATGGTGCCGCCGGAAATGTCAGTATTAATAGTTTTCCCAGTGTTTGTAAAGCGAGAGCCGGTTCTCCTACGCTTAACGGTACAGATTTTCCAAATAACAGTACCGATATTACCACAGGTTTTGGGCGTCGCTGGGGAGAAGGCTCTATTGTTCATACGTTGTTCAATGCGTTATTGCCTCCCAATACCCATATTTGTACAACCGGAACAGCAACAAATAATACAACAGCTCTTGTTTCCGCGAGCAGTTATCATTCCGGCGGAGTTAATGTTGCTTTAGCTGACGGTTCTATCCGGTTCGTTTCAGAAACAATTGAAACAAAAAATCTTGACAAATGGGTGGACGGTTCAAGCGGTTCCGCTATTGTTACGACATACGGAGGTCCTTCGTTTTACGGCATCTGGGGTTCTATGGGAACACGCGGCGGCGGTGAAAGCGTTTCATTGCCATAATTAAAATTAAAAATTAAACCGGACAAGGGATTCTCTCTCGGTTTTAATTGTGTATAAAATATGTTTTGTTTTCGGATTGTTGGACTGTTGAGTCAATAGTCTCTTCGGTTCTTGAGTTTTTCACCCTTTAATTTAATTCTGTTACTATGAAAAACATTATCTTTAATTTTTGTGTTTCAGTTTTGTTTATTACTTCGGCGGTTTTTGCGGACGAAAGTCTTCCGCCGGGAGTGATTATCAGTAAAAGTCCCGATTTTGCAACAGCTTATGTCGGTTCTCCGAGTATTGCAATTTTACCGGATGGAACCTATGTTGCTTCCCACGACTGGTTTGGGAAAAATCCGGTAGGCGGTAATCTCGTTTTTTTCGTTTCAAAAGACAAAGGAACAACTTGGACGAAAACAGCACAATTTCCGTTTCATTGGGCAAATCTGTTTGTTCATAAAGGAGATTTGTATCTTCTTGGTGTTATTAAATCACACTTCGCTATCCGGCGTTCTCAAGATGGCGGGAAAACATGGACAAATCCGGTCGATTCCAAAACCGGTTTGATTCGCACCGACGGAATGTATCATACCGCTCCGTGTCCGGTTGTTGTTCATAATGGACGCATCTGGCGCGGAATGGAAAAAATTCTTTCAAACAAAGAAAAAGAAGCATTGAAACTTTCCAACTGTTTCGGTACACAATTTCAAGCCTTGATGACTTCCGCTCCAGTGGATGCTGACCTCTTAAACGCAGATAGTTGGACAATTTCCGAACCTTTTTTATATGATCGGGAAAATTGGGTTGGGGACGGATTTCTCGAAGGGAACGCCGTACTTTCACCGGAAAAGAAAATCCTCAATATTCTTCGTGCCGAACCATTAGGATTAGACAAAGCTATTGTCCTTGATTGTTCCGAAGACGGTAAAAAATTGATTTCCAGAGGAAAAGCAAGCCAAATAGATTTCCCCGGCGGCGAAGTCAAATTCACAATTCGTTTTGATCCGAAAAGTGGACGGTATTGGTCGTTGACCTCGAAACAAAATAATCCGTTTGCCTATCGTAATTATCTTGTGTTGACTTCATCAAAAGACCTGATCCATTGGAATGTCGAAACAGTTTTGTTTCGTCATCGCGATCAGGAAAATCACGCATGGCAATATATTGATTGGCTTTTCGAAGGAGAAAACAATATTGTTTTTGTTAGCCGTACTGCTTGGGATGGTTCCCATAATGCCCATGACGCCAATTACATGACCTTTCACCGGATCGAAAATTTCCGCAACAAAACATCGAAAGATGATGCACCATGGCTTGGTCAACAACGTCCGGCAGAAGATTTCAAAACATTTGAAACAGCGGACTTGATTGTTCAAGGTACTTACACTGAAATCGGTACTTTCGATAACAGTCAAAAAACATTTGTTAACCGTAATTATGTTTGGCTTGATGTTCCCAAACAATTTCAGGGTTGGAAATTCACCCGCCAGAATGCAGGCGGTAAACCATTGGAAGAAATCAATATTCGTGCTAAAAAGGATACAACCATTTATCTGATCACAACAAGATATATTGCCGATAATCATGATCACTGGAAATTGGTTTATTCCGAACTCGCTTATTCCGATGCCTCGAAATCTCGTGTCCGTATTTATGAACGTCCCATCAAAGAAGGTGAACAAGTCAATATTCCACAAAGCGGATTTGTCGGCGGCATCTTACTTTTTAAGGAATAAATTTGCTTGTTGCATCATTGCACTGAAAAAAACAAGAATTGATTTTGTAACTGTCTCTTTTATCGGCAGAGACCACAGATTACGCAGATTATTCTTTGAGAAATACAAAAACGGACTAAATGTAATGAGAATTTTATTCGATTTCAATAAACGTTTCAAAAAAAATCTGCGAAAATCTGTGTACTCTGCGGACTAAACATCTGCATTCCCTGTGGATTTTGTCGATAAAAATAGACTGTTCCCCTTCACCCCTTGCAGGACAGAATTATATGGTCAAGTAACGTTTTTACAACCCATAAACAAAAAACTCATGCAACTAAAAATATCAATTAAATGACTGTATAAAGTATAAAATGAGAATGCCATATAATTACGTAACATTGCTGTTTTAAGCGGAAATTCAAGGATTTTCTACCAGATTTATTGTAATATTATTTATCGGCATACGTGCTGCTTGCGTCGGCTCCGGTTGCCCAATGGATTTTTTCGGCGGAATCAACAAGACCAACCGCGTCAATTTCGTTCCAACCCGGAAACTTCGGCGAATCAAGATAAAGCCACACCTTCGCAGTTTTCACAGTTTTATCGAAACGGATTTTTGAAATACCTTTTCCTTTGGGAGTATCTTTGGGTGTTGGATCGGTTCCTTTCCAATCCGCAATTTCTTTATTGTTGGCGTCGAAGGCGACAACACGGTTTAATGCACCAGGGTTAAACGTTTCATAAACATCAACACCAACTGCTTCGATTTCCGTATCCCAAGTTAATTCAAGCCATTCTGTTTCGTCGTCTTCCGAAAGAGAAGCCCATGAAAGTTGGCAATCACAACCTGTTTTGTAACGATAAGCATCGGGTTGACCGGTTGCCTGTTGCGGACTCCATCCGCGTTTCTCAGCTTCCGGTTTTGTTTTTTCGTACAATTTTTTTGAAAGTTGTTCACGTTTTTTCGGATCAATAGTATTAGTTCCGGTTTCAAAAGTATAAAAAACCGGTTTGGAAGGAATTCCGGTAAGTGATGCAAAACCAATAAACGGTTTGAAATTCAATAGAATTTCGTATTTTTTATTGGGTTGTAATCTGACGGGAGCCACACAAGTCAATTTATCCGCTGTCCAGAAAACTTCGTTCTTTTCATCATGATCAAGAGCCGTGTTGTTATCTCGTTGTGCCCAAGCGCGTCCGTTGCCCATAGGAATATCGAACGTTAAATAAACCTGAGGAATATTCGGATCAACATTTTTAGCGTTATTTTCAGGAAACATCGTAACGATTTTCGGAATTTGTTTCGGATTGATTTCCGGCAAATTCTTTTCCCGATCCTCCTGACACAATACCGGTACAGTAATCAAAAAAAGAGAAAGAACAAAAATAAAAATAGTACAAAGATGTTTCATTGTCATGTTCCTTATTTTACAATGTTTCT
>JAITBS010000502.1 GCA_031283515.1 Planctomycetaceae bacterium | reverse complement strand
CCTTTTTGCCGATGGTACGGTCAAAACATATAAGAATTGGAAATTATCAATTTCGGAACTCGAAAAAATGTGCCGGATTGAATAATCAAGAATAACCGTTACATTGTCAGACGGTTATTGTGTTGTCCGCCGGAAATGGAAACTGTTTCCTGTTTTTTAACTTTTTTCAACAGGTGTTTTTTCTATGAAAAACAAATTTGTGTTCGATTTTGTTGTTGTTCTTGGTATTGCGGTAACACTATTATTTGTCTCTGATTTACGAGCGGATGTTCGGTTGCCGGAAATTTTTGCGTCCGACATGGTGTTGCAACGGGAAATGAAGGTTCCTGTTTGGGGTTGGGCGGAAGCCGGTGAAAAAGTTACGGTTTCGTTTGAAGGGCAAACGGTCGCAACGGAAACCGGAAACGATGGTCGTTGGTCGGTTCAACTCGAACCGCTCAAAGCAGGCGGTCCGTTCACGTTGACGGTTAAAGGCAAAAACGAAGTGAAACTCGAAAACGTGTTGGTTGGCGAGGTTTGGCTTTGTTCGGGACAGTCCAATATGGAATGGACAATGTCCCGCTCCACCGAATACAACGACGAACTTCCCAAAGTGGAGAATCCGAAAATTCGGCTTTTTCAAGTTGCGAAAGCGTGGAATCAAACTACGCAAGATAAATTGTCCGCAAGTTGGAAACTTTGTAACGCAGAAAATATTCCGAATTTTTCGGCGGTTGGTTATTATTTCGGTCAAAAATTAAATGCGGATTTGGATATTCCGGTGGGGCTTATCAATTCTTCGTGGGGCGGAACACGGATTGAACCTTGGACGCCGCCGGTTGGTTTTCAAGCATTGCCGACACTTTCACACATTGCCGATGAAGTCGCCGCCAAAAATCCGGAAACAGAGTTACACAAAACACTTGTTACAAAAACGCTTGCCGAATACAAAAACTGGATTGAAACATCCGAAAAAAATCTGGCGGAAACAAAAATGATTACACCGCCGCCGACTTTTCCGGGACAACTTGCTCCTTACACCAATCAGCAACAACCGACAGTGCTTTACAATGCGATGATTCATCCGTTTGTACCATTAGCGTTGCGCGGGGCGATTTGGTATCAGGGCGAAGCCAATATGTCGGAAGGCATGGTTTACGCCGAAAAGATGAAGGCGCTGATTCAGGGTTGGCGAACTGTGTTTAACAATCCTGATCTTGGTTTTTATTACGTTCAACTTGCGCCCTTTGTTTATGGCGGAGATTCAACACGATTAGCGTACCTTTGGGAAGCACAAGCCGCTGTTGAAAAATCGTTACCGAAAACCGGAATGGCGGTGATTAACGATTTGGTAACAAATATCAAAGATATTCATCCGCCGCGCAAAAAACCGGTTGGGCAACGTCTTGCTTTGTTGGCGTTGAACCGGACTTACGGTAAAACGGATATTGTTGCCGCATCGCCGGAATTGGAGAAAATGGAGATTGACGGTTCCAATGTTGTTCTCCATTTCACCAATGCCAAAGAACTTAAAACGCGTGACGAAAAAAATCCTGATTGGTTTGAAATTGCCGGAGCGGACGGAGTTTACCGTAAGGCGGAAGCGTCCATCAGCGGTGTAACAATTACTCTGAAAAACAATGAAGTGGAAAAACCTTATGCGGTTCGTTTTGCGTGGGATCAAACCGCCGAACCGAATGTTCAAAACGAAGCGGGTTTCCAACTTGGGGCGTTCCGTGCCGGTGAAATTCCTGAACGCGGAACATTTGATACATTGGTTCCCGAAGGTAAAAATTTTAAACTCCTCTACAGTTTTGATCCGACCAAACCAGTCCTGACTGATAATAATCAACGGTTGGTGTATAAAACCGATAAGAGCCGTGAAATCGTTGGTAACATTAAACGGGTTGGTTATTTTTTGTCTCTTAAACCTAAAAACGGGAATGAACAATTTGTTTTTGTAATTCTTCCGCCGCTTGATCCGAATCTTGCGAAACTTGGAGTTCCGACGAAGTCTTCGGCGGCAAGATTTCAAAAGCAGGTTTCTGATGTTACGGTTTTTTCCAATGTTTCCGGTGTTGAAACGGGAACGTTTGCTGATGGTTGTAACGTCGAATTTTGGGACAGTAATTATGCCGCTCCGAATACGGGTAGTATTGCGGGTGCCAGTGACCAAACATTTGATTTCGGCGACCAAATAACTCCCGCAGTTTCACCCGGTTACGGATCAATGCAGATTCATAATTTTGCCAAAAAACAAACGATTTTTGCATTCAATAATTTTAGTGCCGGAAACGGTTGTGATATCGGTATCGGCAACAACACGGTCAGTAACGGAAATCCCGACTGGACATTCAGCAAATCCGCCCAAAATTATTCCGGCGGTCAATTGATGATCTTTGTTGAAACAGAATAAAACCGATTTTAGTGACCAATACCACTGTCGATAATTTTTTTTATACTCCCGAACTAGTTTTGACAGGGTTGCCTCTTTGGACTATTATTCGTTGCCCTCTTTGGATTATGTTGCGATATCACAAACCAAGAGGGCATTTCTATGCCGGTTTTACCAAAAAATTCCGAATGTTGTGGAGCGGGTTGGATTTGACGGTGGAGGCGGAAATCAGGTTATTGGAAATGTTGGGAACAATTCAACTCCAATTCCCAAACCAAAATGACGAATCAAAAAACTTCACCATCAACAGCGTCCCAACTCCTTGTGCGGAGATCGCAGAATTATTCCGCCTTGCGAATATCCCTGCCCCCGAGTTCGTTCCCGCCGGAAAAACAAAGCAAACCAACACTGTGGACAGTAAGAAAAAACTAAAAATTCGACGTAAACCCTAAAATAACTCACACTTACAATCGATTATCGTGCCGCCTCAAAACGGAACATCCGTTGTAAAAAACGCCTACATTTATCGCTTAATTATGTACAAATGATCAACTTATTTTTGCGCGCTGCCTAATTGGCTTAACTGTTCGCCGAAAAGCCAAATCGTTTTAGAATCGGGAACTGTATCGGAAATACTAATCCCCAAGAAATCACGAAACGAAAGACGGTCACGAATTTGTAATTCCAGTTGGTCGTCGGAAAGGTTGTAGATATTCTTGAGAACGAGTATCTTGAACATCAAAAGAACATCAAACGGAGGACGCCCCGCTTTGGAACCACTGTTGCTAGAACGCGTCTGATTGAGCAACCCAAGAAAAATTGTCCAATCAATTAACTCATTAAGACGACGAAGGAAGTCGTTAATACCATATATTTTATCGAGTTGCTTTTCGATATCAAAAAAGGAAGGCTGTGACATGAGATTTTATTCTATATATACTAATAAGGGAATTAAATGTCGGCGGAAGCAAAAAATTAACACCAACGCCAAAACGTAAATACCAACACTCGGAAAAAACAACACACAATCTACATTATCATAACAAAAAACAAAAATTCAATAACCTGTGCCCAAAAAATGAATTTTTAGAGATACCCAACGTTTTATTGAACAAA
>JAITBS010000468.1 GCA_031283515.1 Planctomycetaceae bacterium | reverse complement strand
GCGGCTTGTACGGCTGGGAGCAACAGGGCAATCAACACGCCAATAATGGCAATGACGACCAGCAACTCCACTAAAGTAAACCCATAGCGCCCCCCCCCCCCTATTTTAACATACTTTTTACCGGCAGAAATTCCTTTGGCGAAAATTTCCCGAAACTTTGCTAACGTATTGGAGTTCAAAACGTTAATCACTTCAAATAATCTTCTAACTGACATAAACTAATTCCTTTCAAATAAGGATTTTTTAACTTTGTGTCCTGTTGCTCCGGCAGGACGACGGTTGACAAGTTTCAGAGAACAATTCGGTTCCATTGACAACAGGCAAACCGATTTTGTTTTTGAAAGTAAACCGTTTTTGGTCGTAAACCAAGTTTCCAAATTCAAACACAAAACAAGTATTCCGTCAAGGGGCGGGCAAAGAACTTTTTGCCGATTTCGGTGTTTTTCGGCGGAGTTGTTTTATAACTCCTTACATATAAAGAAAATAAAATTTTTGTGTAAAGCGTTAATTATGGAGAATTAATCGTCTCACAAGCGGAGATTTTAACCCTGCTTGTCGGGAGCCGGTTCATCTTGTCCTTTCGGGACGAAAGAAAGCCGCAAACGGATTACTACCCAAACAGCAATAATCCGCTTGCGGCACTCTCCGCTCACCATCAACTATCCACTTTCCCCAGCAGTTCAAGACCCACCATTGCGGCTTCACGAAGAACACGGTGTTGGGTTTCTGTTTGAGCGGGTGACTGGATGAGGGGAACAGACTTGGACTCCTCCGATTTTCCGGATTCTTCCGCCTCGCCCACAATTTTATCCGCTAAAAGTAAAGCGTTCAAAGAATGTTCCTCTGACAAATCCTTCGGTAAATACGACTCCAAATCAATTATCTTTTGCGGATTGTCCTGAAAATGTTTAACCGAACGCAGAAAATCCCCCAAAATCGTTTGTTGCTCATAATGTTGTTTCGGAAGTTGTTCGGGAAGAAGCAGCGTCAACGACACCGACCACGTCATCGGTTCCTCATTACCATAAACAGAACGGAGTTCACTAAGCAGGTCTGCCGTCAATGTGCCGCGGCGAAGACTAGAGCTAAGTACCCCAGGCGGAACTTCCACAAACCAATTAATAAATAAATCTTCTCCTTTTTGGCTTTCCCGATAATTCTTAATCCGAAACCGAAGTTCATCTGCCAGTTTTCCGCCGTCATCATTCGCCTCCAACGAAATCACCTCATTCACCCAACGTACCGGTGAAGTCGGAAAAAATGTCAACACCGGTTCTTCCCCGTAAGGAACCTCAATAAGAGTTGCTCCGTAACTCCCTATATCTTTGGGTGTTCTGGCGACAGTCGCCCCAGGATAATGGACAAGATACGGCAATAACGGTATTGTGTTTCGTTCCCGTTTGCCGCCCAAACCGACGCCCAAGGACGAAACGCCGCTCTCTGGAACTTCCATAGAAATCGGTTTGCCGTCAACTCCCTTTTTGCGGGGATTACCCCGAAATACCTGCCGGCGACTGCTTCCGCCCATCGCCCAATAATCAATCCGGCGTTGAGACAACGTTTCCGGATCAACTTCACCATTCGCAACCGCTATCGTGAAAAGACCGCCGCTATCAACCGGAAATTCACTGCCCCGAATCCGGCGGCGTTGTTGATTACGGCTCATACCAACAATCTTAGCAACCGGAATCGCTTCGTCCGTTTCCCCTGATCGATAAACATAATACTCCTGAACCGAATGACTCGGAAATGTATGAACGTTATCGGGTAACGGAAAATATGTCGGCCAATCCTCCGGTGAATCAAATTCACCGCCAGCCCAATAAACATCAATTCCGGCTTCGCGAAGACGTTCAAACTGCTCCTGAAGAAACAAAAAATGACTCGGCGATGAAATTCGACTGTTCAAAATATCACCACTCAAAATCAAAAATTCAACCCCTTCCTCCAACACCCGACTAAATAACCGTTCGGCTCCACAACGTACCACATTAAGCATTCGTTGTTCCCAATGAACAGGTCCCTCTGTTACGTGTTCCAGTGTCCGTTCCAAGTAAAGATCAGACGCATGAATAAATCGAAGTGGGGACTGAGACTGAAGTAAAATGTTACCGCCTACTGAACTCATAGAATGTCTTTAAAATTAATCAAGTTTTGTCCTCTTGTGTAACCGACAAAGTTTACGCAATATACCACAACTAAACCAGCTTTACAAGTAGTTGATAGTTGATAGTGGGGAGTTGAGAGTGGAGAATTGAGAGTGGGGAGTTCGGCGGAGTAATACCGCCATGGTTATAATTCCTCATGCAACACCATTTACTATGGCGGTCCGTCGAGCAGTAAATCGTGTTCTATTTTTTTTGTGTTTTCTTTGTTCGGTTTCTGTTTTGTAAACTGAACGCCCCATAAAATATTTTCCCATAATTTTCGATTGTTCGGCGATACGGGAAGAACGTCAATTGTTGTTGCCAATAATTCTCCGTCATGATCACCGCGAAGCCATTGCCTCACCGCAGCAACACCGGATGGTTTTTTTAACGTTTCATAAAGACAAACAGCAGCACATTTTGCCGATTCGGGACTTTCGTTGAAGAGCGTCCAATCAACCGCCGCCGCTTCAAAACAAACCTCGCCGCGTTTGAGAATTTCACCGTCCAATGCACATTTCATAATATACCGATCATCCGGTTCTTCCGCAAAATAATAGTCCGGCGTTTGGAGAAATTGCGTGTAATAATAATCGCTTTTAATTTGTGTTGCAGTCCGTTCAACAAGTGTTGTTTTGCCAAACCATTTTTCCAACGAGTTCGGAATCTCCGATTTTTGCCGGAAAATCACAACACAGCGATGGGCTTGCTCAATTGCGGAAACATCATTTCCCGAAAAACTGTTACCATCAACAATCACGAAAATGACATTCTGCCTCTCTTCCGTCCAACGATGGAGAGTAAGCGGAACACCAATTGCGGTAAGCCGTTGATAAAGTTCTCCCTTTTCGTTTCCTAAAAACAAAACACGATCATAATTCATTGACATAATATTTCCGCCGACTAAGCCCCATCGGGAATAATTCGGTAACTTTTGCGGTTTGTTCGGATTGAGAGCCGCTTTCTGCGCTTCAAACATCGGCAACGGTTTGAACAACGGCAACTTCGAATCAAAACCGGGGTTAAATGTTGCAACATAAGGCGGAAGCCTTTCAATCTGAACTCCGGCTTTGTTTTCCTCAAACGGTTTCGTAAAAAATACGCCGTCATTTTTGTCCGGTAATCGGGAAAAATCATTGTAACCGAAGTTCAGATGTTCCAATCCAAACCACGCCGTTTCTGCCGGAGAGAAAAAGGTCAATTTCGGTAACGTATGAGACAAAAATATTTCCGTGATGTTTTGGTAAACATCAATCGCCAATGCTTCATTACGTCCCTGATAATTTTCGTAAGCTCGATTGCCGTTAAACTCCGCCAGTTGAGCGGGCTTGGCGTAATAAGTTCCGCCCTGTTCGCCAACCATTAACGGTTTGTCAATATTGTTCGGTAATTCATTTTGCCATGCAGCACCGTGTCCGAAATGTTTATTCCAAACCGGCATTGTCCCGCGAACATCTTCGTCTCCGTCGCAAGAAAACCAATTCCGTGTCGGATCGTACAACATTCCGGTTTTACCATACTTCGCCAGTTTTTCGTACCAAATATCGGTTTGTTCCGGTGTAATTGCCTTGTCGTAAATGAAAACGGCAAACAGTTCATTGCCCCAACTCCAACCAAAAACCGACGGATGATTTCTGTCGCGCAAAATCAACCGCTTATAATGTTCGGCGTAACGATCCCACGCAACAGGTTCTTCAAAATTCAGTTGGATCGAACTTCCGAACATTGCCGTTTCGGCAAGCACCGCAAGTCCCATTTCATCGGCAAGTTCAGCGTAAATTCGCGGATGCGGCTGAGCATGAGGACGAACCGCGTTGCCGTGCATTTCCTTAATCATGGAATACCAACTCCAAACGTATCGCCGCGACGAAATAAACGGTCCAAACGGATGCAATAAATCCGCAAATAATTGAACCGGTTTGCCGTTCAATTCGAGATTTTTACCGACAATCCGAAATTCACGCCAACCAAACCGCGTATATTTCGTATCAACTTTTTTACCGTCCGCCAAAACATCAAGAACAAGACCATAAAGATTCGGTTCGTCCATTGACCAATATTTTAAGGTGTTGCCGACATTTTCAGAGGAGGTGTCGGATAATGCGTTAGATAAAGTGTGAGGCAATGCTTCGGAAATTGTTTCGGAAAGAACAACTGTTACCGATTGACCGGACGGGATTTCAATTTCTTTGTTTTGTTTCAAATTCAATATTGCCGTTTGACCAAGTTCCCAACGCGGTTCAGGAGCATCAATTATTTCTTTGCCCGCCTTGTTGATCCAGGGAAAAACTGTTCCGTTTACTGTGATTTTGACGGATTTACCGGAATCGTTTTTCAGTGTGATTTCGACTTCCAATGTTTTCCGGTGAACAAACGGCTTGACGAAAACATCATCAATCCGCACAGCAGGAACGGCAAGAAGATAAACATCTTGCCAGATTCCGTCAATGTTATCCATATTGGAACCCGGCGGATACGGAGTTCGCATTTTGAAATACTTTTCGCTGGTTTTGTCGAACAGGCGAAGTGAACGGACACCGATTAGAATTTCATTCGGTTTATCAAAGCGGACGAATTGTGTTATATCAATTTCGAACGGTAAAAATCGTCCGAAATTTTCACCGACTTTTTGGTCATTCACAAAAATTTCCGCCATTCCGCTAACGGCTTCGAAATGGAGCAGGAACCGTTGACCATTCCAATTTTCCGGCAACATGAATTGCCGTTTCATCCACGCCATACGAACACCATCCCAATGTTCAGGATAACTGGGATAATAAACGGAATCGGGAAAATAACGGCGGTTGGTATTATTTTTGTCGGCGTCGTTTCCGACATGCCGACCATTTCCCCACGTATTTACATTCCATGCGGACGGAATTTTGATCGGTGTTGTTTCCCACGCAACATCTTTTGGCATCGCAAGTTCCGGCGGAACTCCTTGATTGGGTTTCCAATCGTTGGGAATGGCAACTGGTTGGAATTGCCAAAAACCGTTGAGACAGATTTCTTTCCGAAATTCGGTTTCCGGCGGTTTCACCCAATTTTCAGACGGAGCAAAATCTCGGTCAAATGTTGTTCGCTCTGCGACAACCGCCGAAATAAAACATCCAAAAGAGAAAAGGATCACGATAATTCGAGATAATTGTGTATTCATAGATAGACTTCCTTTTTGTTACGAGGTTTTTTATAGTTACAATTGGGAACTTCTAAAAACTCGTTTTTTTATTAACCACAGAGGACACAGAGTTCACCGAGAGAATATTTTTAAAAAATTAAATTTTGAGTAATATATCAGTGGAATATTTGTCAATTTGTTTACCAATGGACTCCAAAGGTTGCCTACCTTGTAATTGCCAACTGTAAACAAATTCAAAAATATTCCACTGATATATTACCCGCATGTTAATAAAACTTCGCCGATTATCTGATACTTCCAGCCGTTTGGCAAGAACAGACCCGATTTTTTTCTGAAATGGCAATGATTCAAGTTTAGGACGAATTGATGGTGTAGGGG
>JAITBS010000350.1 GCA_031283515.1 Planctomycetaceae bacterium | reverse complement strand
GAATTGAAACTCTGATTTTCATGAGTTTGGCTTTTTTAAAGTTTCACACCTTCTCCGTTTTTGAGAGGAATTGAGACTAGTGAAAATTTATAAAGTGTTTTTTTAGATCGACGGTTGCTCTGATGAGTCTCAAAGTCCAATTTTCGTCCAGTTTCCACAGGTGTCCCATAATTTTTACTTGTCCATTGTCATCGGTACGCCTAATAAAAATAATGGTAACCGTTCACGGATATTTTAATGATTTTGTTTGACAGTGACGATTTTATCAAACAAGATAAAATTTCAATAAATTATCATAACATATTGATATTTATGATGCTGTATCATTCTTTATGCTTGTTCTATATTTGAACGAATATTAAAAAGCAACGTAATAAACAAAACGATAATATCAAATTGAATGTTTGTGTTTTTTTAGATTTTGCAAACATCGTTATAACTCTTTATAATATAATAGGTTATAAAACATAAAAACAATCAAATTTCCGTGAACGGTTACAAAACGTATTATTTTGTTTTTGTAACTGTTTACAATTCCGATTGATTGAAAAACAAGGCAAGAAGCCAAGATACAATTCCTAATATCACACCAAACAAAAAAACAATCGTACCCAATGTTGCAGAAAAAACGGCAAGTTGTTTATAATACCCCAACAAAAACACGCCGATACCGCCAACTCCGCCAATCAATATCGAAAAAACTGCAAGTGTAATCAAAAGTAATGGAATAATTCCGGTTTTTCTTTTCGGGGATGATTGAATATCTTTTTTTTTCTCGTGTTTTTTCAAATTTGTTTCGGCAACATTTAGTTCCGATGTTTCCGCAACAGTATTATCGGATTCATTTGATTCGGGAAAGGTTTCTTGTGAAGGTTCTTCTTTGGGGGTTGATTTTTCTTGTGTTGGTTCGGTGTCGATAACAAATGTTTCTGAAACGGATGATTTTTCTTTATTCTTATTTTTTTCTTTTGGCGGGCTGACGGAGATTTTAATTGCCGGAATAGATTGATCGGATTTTTTCTTTTCCGGTTCGGACAATTTTACGGAGGCATCTGTTTTTTCTATTTCGTTTTTTTTCTTTTCGGTTTCTATTTAGGATTTTTGAGTACCAAGACCAAAAATTCCCGTACTTTTTTTCTCCTCTTTATTTTCTTTGGGAACAGATTTTTTCGTATCGATTTTGAATACGGGGTTTGTAATAATATTTGTTTTAGTTTGTTCTGTACCGGCATTGACAGTGAAAGAGGTTACGGATGGTTCTTTTTTTTCTGCCGGTTTTGTTTTTTCTTCAGTGTTTTTTGTTACAACAGTTATTTCCGACGATGTCATTTGTGTTGGCAACACTTCTTCGAGATTCTCGAAAAGATTGGGAATTGTTTCGGCGGGAACCCAAACTGCATTGGGTAAGTTGTTTCGGACTTTTGTGTCCGGTAACACTTTTTTTTGTTCCGCAAGATTTTTCAAGCGTTCCCAAGAAATCGGTACTGATTTTTTACCATCGGCAATTTGAACAAACCATAAAATTTCCGGTTGTGTTTCCGACATAAAATATTTCTCCAAAATAAACAAAAAATGGTGAACCGTTTTACGTACAAATTTTTGTAAATCTATTCTTTAACTATATGAATTATACAAAAAGACAAGACAAATGAAAAGAGTTGAAATAAAAAATGTTGAAATAAAAAAATTTTGTAATATACTTATTGTACTTTAAAATTCGTCTTTACAAAAACAGAATTTTTGCATTTTTTATTAAAAATACTATCAATTTTGTTTATCTCGTCAAAATCTATTGATCTTGTCAAAAAACGAAAACCGAATTATCAAGTATGACGAATATATTTCATCAAATTTTTAGAGATTATTTTTTAAGAATCTTGACAGATTTTAACTGATCGTGTAAAAACCCAAAGATATTGATTTTTGTATTTTTAATTTCAATGTTTGGAGACCAAATTACGTTTTGAAAAAGAAGTTGCCCGAATTTTTGTTTCAGGTGTTAAAGAAAATCGAGTACATCAACAAATACTAAAGTTGTTTTGGGAACTGTAATTTTCTACATGACGATCGGATTTTCCGAGTAGAAAATTACCGTAGTTTGATAACGTTGTGTTGCTTCTGTTAAGAGAGCGTCGAGTATCAAACTACGGGTTATAATTCAGCGTTGCATTTTGAACATGTAATGCCCTACTTTCGTCGGTGGGAATGAACCTGTTTTTAGTAGCGTGTCACTCCGAATTCCTTGAGGAATAATTCTGAATCCGTTAATACGTCAAAAGGTCAAGTTGTTGTGTGTGGCGGTAGTTGGAAAGACCGCCCCAAAGTTGTAAGTGCGACAACACGGGTTTCGTAGAACCCCCGACAAAAAATAATGAATCTCGGCTTCCGACCAATTATTGCCGAATAATTGGGAACTTTTTATGTTGAATTATTTCCTAAAGAAAAATTCCTATTGACTTCTAATTTTCTTTTGGGTAAACTTCGCCCCAATTGTATCGCATCACGTATTTTTTGCCGTGTTGCTTTGCGGCAACGGTTCGCTGTTATTTCAAAGAAACTTCGCAAAATAAGGAATAGAACAATGAAAAATCCTACAAGAAACCTCTCAAATTTTATGAAAAACACCGTGAAAAACTTGGCGAAAAAGCCAATGTAAAAATGGGCAAGAATGCGGTGGGGGGGCAAACAATAATGGAAAGTGTTTACGTTCTAAACTCTTTCC
>JAITBS010000326.1 GCA_031283515.1 Planctomycetaceae bacterium | reverse complement strand
TCAAAAAAAATTCCACTGATAGATTACCATTTTGTGAAAATTCAATGTTTTGGTTTTACAGTTTGAGTTATTTATGTAAATAGTTATGTTACAGATTAGGTATAAGATACGGTTTCCTGTGGGAACCACGAGCGAATTTATAAGCAGCTTCGTTTCCGATAAAATATTCGTTTTCCGTATCACATTCAAGACAACAACCAAGTATCGTTTCATTCGGATCAATTTCATGAGCAACTAAGTGTTTCAGATATCGTTCGTGCATTTCTGCAAAATAAGGATAATCCGCAACAGCTTTTTTCTGTTCAGCCAGATTTGCTTGTTGCCCCAAACGGTAGGAAATATTACCGGCATGACCAATGCGAGTTGAAAGGTGTCCGCATAAAATATCCGAAGCAAGATCGTTTTTGTTACCATTTCGTACGGCGTTGATGAAATTTTGAAAATGATTTCCGTCAACCGACCATTTTTGAATGATCTTACCATTTTTATCGTAAGCGACACAATATGGGGAATGAGCAATACCAACCCAACCGCCTTCACAATCAATGGTAATTCCAACCGATGTGAAACGAAAATTCTCCGCCTTTTGGGAATTTTTTGATTCGGAGAGATTGTAAGTTGAATACAGAATCGGAACTTCAGGATAATCGTAACAAATAATCTGTGTATTCGGTACATCACCGGCATCATTGAAAAGAAAACGTCCGCCCATACTGAGTGTTCGTCTTGGCATTCCCTCAATACCCAGTAACCAACGGGCAACATCAATTTGATGAACTCCCTGATTAAGCGATTCGCCATCGCCCATGTTCCAAGTAAAACTGCAATCATATTGAATTCTGTCACGATAAATTGAATCTGCTTGCGCCGGTCCACACCAAAGATCATAATTAAAATCATTCGGTAACGGAAGCGGTTCAGTACGTTTACCAATAGATTGACGGACTTTGTTGGCAAATGCCGTAACGTACAGAATTTTTCCGAGATTTCCGGCTTTTGTCCATTTAATTGCTTCCATGATTGAGGGACAAGACCGGAGTTGAGTTCCATGTTGAACGATTCGATCATATTTTTTTGCGGCATTCACCATTTGCCGTCCTTCCCAGAGAAAATGGGAAAGTGGTTTTTCGACGTAAACATGTTTTCCCGCTTCACACGCCCAAATAGTAGCTAAAGCGTGCCAGTGATTCATTGTGGCGATGGAAACCGCGTGAATATCTGTACGCTCAAACACATTCCGCATATCTTCGTATTGATCAACCTGATGGTTCAACCCTTTTTCCTGCATTTTTTTAAGAGTTGAAGCGGTTCGTGTTTTATCAGGGTCGGCTAATGCCGTAACACGAACACCGGAAAGATTGGAAAATTCGGGAACATGGGAACTTGCCCCACGAATACCAAGACCAATAACTCCAATATTAATACTTTCATTGGCTCCGAATACACTTGACGAAATAAACATCGGAACCGCAACAGATGTTTTCAAAAAAGTTCTTCTGGTAAGAGACATGGTAACTCCTAATAAAAAAAGGTAATAGTTTATATTTTTTGAGAAATACGAAGTTTACAAAAAAAACGAAACACACGAAAATATTTAAAATAAAAAAATTCGTTTGTTTTGTTATTTTTTTGTTTCGTATTTTCAAAAAAATCCATTGAAATATTGCAATTATAAATAATCTTCTAAACGTACATAATTTTTACTTTGAAGATGATTTTCGTTATATGGAGAACCTCCGTTTGTCCGTTCAAAAATATCACTATCCAAATATAATTCGTTCCCAGGTTTGAAACCGGGAATTGTCATGATCAGAGCGAAAACATTTTGACCGCGATGTCCTGTTCCGGGCGGCATATAAACGATCATTCCAGATTGGAGATGATGTGTTTCAAAATGTTTCAAATCACGGAGATCAGGGTACAAGGTTATGGATGTTTCCAAACCGGCGGTTGAAAGTTGATACTCATCCGGATCGAGAACAAGATAAAATTCTGTTTGCGGAAGTCCTCCTCCAATTGGAATTTTGGGATGAAAATGAGTTGGCGAATTTTCCGCCGGAATATTGACAACGTGATTGTTGAAAAAATTCAATCCGTCTCCGTTTTCGTTTGGATAATTGGGGAACCATGTCATCGGCAACCGCCGGAACGGATCAAAACCAGGACTACAACCTCCGGCAGTATCCAAAAGAAATCGTAACCGCCGCACTTCGGAAACGTGTGACGTTTTTCGGTTGACATGCTCAATGGAAAAACAACTGAAATGTCCGCGAACATGCAACGGTTTCGTTTTGGTAACGATTAGTTGATCGCCTGTTATAATTTTTTCCCATGAATCAACCAATTTTGTTGAAAATCCGATATTACGATATTGTAGAAAAAGTGATTCGATTATTTTTTCCAACTCGGAATCGGAACTCCATGGGCGTGGAGCTTGCTCCAGCAACCGCCACAGTTCACCGGTAATATCGCCACAAAAAAATCCTCCGGCAATGTCCCAACGTCCCATGATTGCATTTATTGGAACATCGGCTTTGGCAGTCAGAGTTGAACGTTTTTTCTGAATTGATTGAAGTAGTGAAACGAATTTTGGATCAATTGGATCGGGTTGGTAAAGATCAGCCGGTAACAAATTCCCATCGCCTTCCTGTGTTCGGTAACCTTTGGGCAAAAACACTTCTCCATGACCCCGATAAAGGCAAAAAATCCGCATTCCATCGCCTTCCAAAACAGTTTCATCCTGAACGTCTATTTTCGAAACACGAAGAAAAGAAAATTCATTTTCAAGACATTGAACGAATTGATGAAATTGTTCCGTATTGTCAATGTCAAAAACAGGTATTGTAGTGTTCATTGTACAAAATATTAAATGTAATCTTTAAAATATTAATCAGCCCGAATTATTTTCAAGCATTATAAAATCATTATAACAAATATTCAATAACACTACAAACCTATGTCATTGTAATGTTCCATTTCACTAATTTTAATAGTGAAACAATATTTTCTACGGCAATGCAACATTGGCTCCGTCATCAACGATAGTAAGTAGAACCAAAATATTCGGATTTATCGAAATACTGACAGACGGAATTGAACCATCACCACGCAATACGTGAAATGTGTCGGGATGATTACTGCCTAAACCAAACGTTCGAAATGCGTTAATATCGTTAGACGCACTTGTATCATTGCCATAATAAGGTGAAAGCGGACATAATTTATAACCGTTTTGATTATCACCGTTTTGAGAATTATAAAATGATACAAAATATAAATTGTTACAACATTAAAATATTGAATGCAAAAAGTATATGTTTATTTGCGTCAATTTGAATAATCGGCGGATTAAAAATCTATAAATACCTTTATTTTCTGCGGACACTGTTGGTAAAAATAGACAATTACGAAAATACATCCTACATAATTTTCATTGCGCAAATTATTTGGAACAGGGATTTTCTGGAAAAGGCGGCATTTCTTGCGAAACAATTATATTTCTGTACTCGGTTGGAGTTTTACCTGTCCATTTCTTAAAAATCGTTGCAAAATATTGGCTGGTTGTAAATCCGCATTGCATCGCGATTTCCGTCATTGATTTTTGCGGTTCGTTTCGAATCATTGCTTCCGCCTGACGAATACGTAACTGATTTAACACATTGAGCGGAGAAAGATTCATTAGTTGCCGGCAACAGTGAGAAAACCGAGTCGGACTGATTCGGCAAAGTCTTGACATTTCCTGTAACGTCCAAGGATGTTCGAGTTGTTCGGGAATACTCGCCAGTTCCTGAAAAAATGTTTGAACCATCTCAATCGATCGAGGCAATTCTTTAGATGAAACAAATTTATTGTCCGTCTCCTGAATATTCAGGAGATCATAAAGGAGTTCGTTAATAGTGATTGCCAACGCAGAAACAGGACATTCTTGTTCCGCATCCCGTAAAATACGGTAAAGTTTCTTCCACGAAAGTATGAACTTTTCCGAAAGATGAACAACCTGACTCGAACTGTACAGTAAATGACGAATCAATTTGTTTTTATCCTTTTCCGAAAGAATAATCCATGAAGGTAATTTCGGAGTCTGATAACTTTGGCGTATTTTTGTGTCAATAATAAACCACATAAGTGTTCCAACATTGACATTGGGATTACCAATACGGTGAATTTGCCATGGCGGACAAATCACCATGTCACCAACTTGGAGTTCCCAACTACCGCCGCTAGTTTCATACCTATTTTTTCCGCTTAAAAGAAAAGTAATTTCAATTCCTTCGTTACGATGCCAATCAAGTCCCCAATGTTGTTCTGTAACAGCACTCCAAAATCCAACTGTACGCAAACCATTAAGTACATTTTTGGGAATGAGTTGTCCCGGATATTGACCCCGTGCAAAAGATTTCAAAACCACATCACCCTGTTCGGCGGCTTCTGTCAACCGTGAACAACAATCAGCACTGTAAGCTGTGTTTCCTTCCTGATAAAATGGTACACGCGGCATCGCAATATATTGAAACAGTTAAAATATTACATTAACGTATTTAACGTAATAAAAATTTGACGGTTACGGCTGTAAACATAAACCATTATCCACAAACCGCCAAATATGACAATCAATGTCATTTTACAATATCTTAAAATAATTTCAATACGATTTTCAAAATCACGTTGTTTGTACGTAACTGTCTATTTTATTAATTGTTCGAGTATATTGTTCCAATCGTCCGCAGATGAAACAGATTTTCGCAGATTATTTTAAAAGTTTATTGAAACTGAATAGAATTTCCGAGTTTTTAGTTTGTTCCCTTTTCGTCAGTTTGGTTATTTTTTTCTGTTTCGTCATTCTCAAAAAAATAATCTGCGAAAATCTGCGGACTGCCAAAATGGAAATATTGTTCCGAGTTATTGAATCAAAAAAATATTGTGTTACCTTTATTCAAACGAATACGACACCTGACCTTGCATGATATGAAGAATAAAACCGGCATCGGGTTGTCGATTTTCCGACCGAATCGGTTGTGATTGTTGTGTGTACTGCGCCGCCGGAGGAACAACCGCCCGATTAGCCGCCTTCGAACCGATATTCGAACCAATTTGTTGTAACGTTTCAAGAATGTTCGCAAATTGAGCAAGTTCTTGAAATTGTTCCTTGAATTTGCCGTTGTTTTGCAAAAAACTTTGAACCGATTCTTTGTTTGGTATCTCATTCATGAGAAGTAAACCATTATCGCCGTTTTTCATATTCATGTCTTGCGTTCCATCCAACCCCGCTGATTTCATACCGGTAATTAAATTCGATTCAAAATTTTTGAGCTTGACCTGTAACATGTTGGAAAGCATGTCGCCGCGCTGTTTGAGTTGCGCAAGACCCGTCAAATTAAGTTCACCGGATTCCGAAATATTGTCGGGATTTTGCAATTCCATGTTCAGAAGTTGCTGTAACATATCGGCAGTCGGTGAAATTGTTACAGAATCAATGGAGTTGGTTTTGACGGTCTGATTGGTTTTATCAATAGAGTTTGCTTTGTCTGCTTGATTGACTTGAGCAATTCCAGACATCTTAGCAATTTGTTCCATTGATAATCCCTGTTGAACACCGAACATGTTCATAAAATTATTAATTTGTGATGTAGAACCAAGCATTGGATTTTATTGTTGGGTTAAGGTTTTTGTATTTATTAATTAATAAAACGATTATCGGAAATATGTTATAGTAATATTCACGAAATACTCTTTTTAACTTTCTTACATCTATTTTTCGTATCAAACCAATATAGTAATATAATTTTATCTTTCATTTTGATTCGTTTCAATATCATTAACGGCTTCTTTACCAAAATAATTGATGGTCGGATTATACAGTTTAAACAAATATTTTTTCTGACCAATTTGTATTTCGTTAAATTTTTTTATTTCGTTAATTTGTATCATCTCCTTGATAGAATAGACATTCTCATCTGCACAACAAAAAAAATTGGTAAATAATAAAGATACATCAATCAAAAAAAATAATACTTGTTTTTTGAACATAAAATTAGTCTTAACAATTTGTCTTATGAAAAATCAAAAATTTTTAATATCCCTTCTTAATAACTGTACTTTTATGAACGTACAGTTACGAAAGGGAGAAAATCATATCGTCGAACGACTTAGGAATGAAATCGCTGAGAACTTCACAGCCCGTTTTGGTAACAATAATATCATCTTCGATTCGTACGCCGCCCCAACCTTTCAGGTAAATTCCCGGTTCCACCGTTAACACCATACCGGGTTTGAGAACAGTGTGATCACCGCCTACTAACCGCGGCGATTCGTGAATTTCAAGACCAAACGAATGTCCAAGACCATGATCAAAATACTTACCGAAACCGGCATCATGGATCACGGAACGGGCAACAGCATCAATTTCGTTACAACTCTTTCCGGGTTTCACCGCTTTAATTGCCGCTTCCTGCGCTTTGAGAACTGTTTCATAAACGGTTCGAAGTTTTTTATCTTTTTTTTGGAAAATCAAAACGCGAGTCAGATCACTCATATAACCGTCAATAATCGTTCCCCAATCAATTAGGAGATGCGATTGACCAATGAGTTTCAATGAACTCGGTGAACCATGCGGAAGAGCCGCTCGCGGACCAATTCCAATAATAGACGGAAAACTTTTGTCGTCCGCACCGCTCAAACGCATCCGGTATTCCAATTCGTTTCGAATATCTATTTCACTCCATTCCGGTTTCAAAAATGAACGGAGATCAAGCCATGCCCGATAAGCCGTATCAATGGCTTTACGAATTAATTGAATTTCGTTACGGTCTTTGATTTGCCGTAATTCTTCGACGAAATTTTGTGTTGAAACAATTTTCCATGCCGGTATGATCTGAGCGAGTTGTTCCCGTTTGACAAGAGTTATTGATTCTGCTTCGATTCCGAGCGAACCTGATGTTGTTTTCCCGATCACCTGCCCAACTGCCTGAATTAAAGGCTCATTAACAGAACGTAAATACACATCCAGATTAGGACATTCGTCTTCAATCTGAATAGTAAACCGCCGATCACTCAGAATAATATCACCGGAACGCTTGATAATCAGATAACCAACTCCCGTAAAACCGGTCAAATAACGAACGTTAATCGGATTGGAAATCAAAATGGCGTCAAGTTGAGATCGGATGATGGAACGCCGGATTTTGTTACGGCGAATAAGAAATCGGTTGTTCATAGAAATTTTGTTTGTGTTGATTTAGTAAAAAGCGGACTCAATTAAAAAATGTTGCGAATTTAATTTACCGGATTGAATTTATTGGTAAGTTTAATTTTCGGGATTAACAACCGGAATGACTTTGAATGGAACTTGTTCTTCGGCATACGACATTGCTTCGTCGTTTATATCGGTAACACTCACACGAAGTTGATATTGACCGGGCAGAATTTTTTCCGGCAACAACACCCAAAGTCCGATACAATAATCACGTTTTTGACTTGGAGTTGTTTCTTGAACAGCAATACGATCTACTTTTTGTAGAACATTGGCCGTCTTATCCCGAATTTCGTAACTTACCGTAGCACTGACATTATAACCGTGTTGTGTTAGCCGGATCGTTGGATTTTCGAGTTCCATATAAAGTTCGAGTTGCTCTCCGGCGTGGCAATCTTCATTTCTCGGCATAAAACAGCCAAACGAATCCCATTCCTTAACAAATTGAACTTTTTTCAATTTAATCGGACAAACTTTTCGGAGTTCCATCAAACTTTCGTCGAATCGGAAAAGAGCATTGGTGTTACGGATTCGTTGCTCCGGCATTCCGGACTCGTCCAGAAAGGCAGTAAAACCAAGCATCTGATTTGCCATAAATTCGTTAATCGGTTTGTCAACTCCCGAAATCGGTTTAACTGCTTCGTTACGGTTTCCTAAAACCATTTCAAGTAGGCGAAGACGACTTTCATTGGCAAAAGTTCGACCATGCGGTGTTTGTTCTATTTTGTTTCGGAGTTGATCCGTACCCATTCGCACTAAAAATTCCCACTCTTTGTTGTTAAACTGATTCGAAGGAGCGGGAACAGAATTATTGGCGGAATTGGTGTAGGCATGAACAATATTTCCTGTGGATTGTTCTGCGGGTGTAACGTATTGATTGCCATACGGAGGATGTTGTCCTGCCTGATAACCTGCCGGAACAATTGGTTGGGAATTATCGAGTTGTGCGATTTTCGGGTAAACCGGTTGAGAGGGATTTTTCGGAAGCTGTGGTGATTCTGTCGCCGTAAATGCCGAAGACGGAAGTATTTTCGACGGTTTTCCCGAAAAAGAATTACTGTCAGGACTTGCCGGAATTGTTTCCGGTAAGTCTGTCGTTTCTTCCTGTTCTTCTGTCGCAACCGATTTTCGTGACCGTGTGTATTTTGACTGCGTAACCGGTAAGGCAGTTTTTGAATCTTTTGAATCTTCTGAATTAATAGGCGTCTTTTTTAACAAAGTCGATTTTGAGGCTAATTTTGATGGCGGAAACGGTGCAGAGGCAAGTTTTTGGGAATTAACCGCCTCAACATCTTCAGACACATACAATTCGTCTTCTTCTTCTTCATTTTCAGGAATTTCGTTAACGGTTGTTTTTTCTAATTTCTTTGGAGAACGATAATTAGGAAGAATTTTATTCCTCAGGTGGAGTAGATAACTGGTTTCGAGTTCGGTCATTTCCTCCCAATCTTCGTTTCGGAATTTGGTAAGGAGTTGTTCCAATTTTGTGTCATCGACACCGCGTTCTTCTTTTGGGGTTTTGGCGATAAGTTTGAGGAGTTGGCGGAACGATTCCGAATCTCCGTTTTGTGGTTGCAAGAGATTTGATTTTGCAGTATTTTTCTGTGGTTTTGGCGGTACGGATTCATCGGGTTCTTCCGGTTCATTTTCAGCAAGATTAAAATTAAAAAGCATTT
Source organism: Planctomycetaceae bacterium (assembly GCA_031283515.1). GTDB lineage: Bacteria > Planctomycetota > Planctomycetia > Pirellulales > Thermoguttaceae > WRKP01. Next base: position 3,109 of record JAITBS010000326.1, on the reverse strand, counting down.
GAGACGCTTGAATGGAACCGGGTCGCGGAACCTTCGACGAAGACGGAAAATAAAACGCCGATGGATTCATCGCGGTTGCCTGAGGCAATTCTGAAACTGCCGAAGGTCGAACCTTCATAACTTGCGGATTTTCCTGAGCGGCAACATGCTCCGTTTCGGGCATCGCCCCTTGTAAAAAATGGGCGGCTTTCGCTAAAAATCTCTCCGCAATACCGGATTGTTGCTGTTGTTGCTGCCGGGAATCGACCAAAACAGTCGGTTCCTGTCCGTGCGGCATTGATTGACAACCGGAAAGGAACAACAAAATCAAAATAATGTAACCTAAATGTTTCATAGTAATAATCGTGTTGAAAAATATTTCGGAAAAGAACTTTATCAATTTCGTAAAAACAAAACAAGTTAAAATAGGGTATTTAGCATTATTTTTTCGGAATATTTCAACATTTTTATCTGAATAACGGCAAAGACACCACAACTCCACAATAAAAATAGCCCAATTTTTCATCGTTAAGATTAACATCTACCGTTTTGTCCATGAATTACGTTGATTTTTTCTATATTCATCAGGCGAACTAATCTGCGTAAATCTACGGACTAAACAGCGCAATCTGCGTAATCGGGGTGACCTAAGTTGCAATTTTTATCATGATTCATTTGATTGAGATTGGGCATTTTTTCGAAATTCACTCATAGTCATAATATAATTTTATTGGTGTGGAAAAATGTAATTAATGTTCTAAATTTTTATAATATATCAGTGGACTATTCGTCAATTTGTTTACCAATGGACTCCAAAGGTAGCCAACGTTTCGCCGAAACGTTTTAAACAATACAATACAATACAATACAATACAATACGGCGGACTAGCCGACTTGCCCCTGTTACAGCTGAAAATTAAAAAACAACTGTGTACAACACAATAACAAAAACAACCGTTGCGACCTTTCGGCGAAAGGTCGCCTACCTGTTAATTTACAACAGTAAACCAATTCAAAAAAAAAATTTCACTGATATATTACGAATTGTTTAATATAAATCGTTACTACATTAAAATAATGAATGAAAAAAGTATAAATACAAAAAAATCTGCAATAATCTGCGGACTAAGAATTTATGATAAATTCGTACTATTTTTAAGTAGGTTCCACAGTTGGGTGTCCTGCTGAATTTTAAAGTACGAAAAGTATCTTTCATTGGGAATCACTTTTTCTCTTATTGATTTCATCGGGATGAAGTCTTACTGCCATAATGTATTTTTGTTTTCCCCGTTCCCAAGTTCCATATGTTATTGCAACAATAGTTCCGTCGGGTAAAACAACAACACCGGGATAAGCACAATCACTATTGTCAAGATTGTCCATTAAACGGATACGATATTGTCCTTCTGTTCCATTGGCAAGATCATCATAAGTTCCGATCCATGCTCCCCAATCACCGTGCCATGGTGTTGTATTGGAAAGGTGATGACAACATCGAAAGGATATAAATAAACGTCCATCTTTCAAATATCGAATGGTGTGTCGTTCACCACATTGTGCCAATGGAACAGGTCGTGGTTGTGTCCATGTTTTTCCTTCGTCATTGGAAAACATAATCTGTGAATTATTTTGTTGCCGAGTGTCGCGCCAAAGAGCAGCAATTTGTTTACCATCCGGTGAACGTACTAATCCGGCTTCGGTTGGATTCATTTCTTTTCCTTCCCAAACGACTTTTGGGTATGACCAACTTACACCGCCGTCTTTGGTTTCCGAAGTCCAGATGTAACATGGTTTACCAACCGCAACACCGAAATTGCCGAAGATTGTCAAATATTTTCCGCTACGGTTTCGTAGCGAATCGGGAATCATCTGGCAATCGAAACCAGTAACAGAAACTGCTCCGCTTCCATCGGTCGGAATATCAATCGGCATTGCGTCCGCAATACAGGTATCACCCCAATAACCAATGTTTTCCAACGGTTGCCATGTTTCTCCGTTATCTTCGGAAAGTGAGTACCGACCATACATGGAAAGTCCGGATAATCGACCGGAAAAAAGCATAATCCGTTGTTTTCCTTGCTTGTCAATTAAACGCATCAAACAGGGAACATCCTTTCCTGTTGACCAATTATCCGGTGTTTTCAGTCGTTTCGACCACGTTAATCCGCCGTCTGTACTTTTTTTGTACACAATTTGACCGGCGGCATGACCTTTGGGATAAACAGTCAAAATTGTTTTTCCGTCATCTAATAAAACCGCTGTAACATGACCAAGATATTGACCGTCCTCTTGATCGACAACGATTTGCCGTTTTGTTTCTCCAGCCAGATCGATTTGAGGAATCGTGATTTTACGGAAAATATCGTCCTGTGCCCAAAGGGTTGGAGCCATAACAATAATGGCTAATAACGTTTTAAAAATACATTGTTTTTTCATGGTGTTGTTACCTCCAATTGAAATTGATTTTTTCCGGTTGTTACCGTACATTTTAGGGGTGAAGTTGTTTCGTCACTGAATTTTTCATTAATAACGGAAATCGTAGGATGCCCTTCTTCCGGTTTTGGTGTCCAATTGGGGTCGGGGATTCTTTTAATAACCGAAACAAAATAATCACCGGTAACAAGACCGGGATAACGTGACAGTGTTAAAATTTTGGCAATACCGGAATCATTTGTTATTCCACTACCATACCATTTTCCATTATCGTTCGGTTGACAGTGAATGGAAGCGTTAGTTAACGGTTTTCCATCCAAAGTAACGATAATTGTACATGGTTGAAGAGATGGCATATCCGATGGAACATTATCTTTAGCGCATCCCACGAAAAAGAGAACAAAAACAATTATCAGTATTATAAGTCTGTTTTGAAAAAATGTTATATTCATTATTACAAATATTGAAAAATTATAAAGGTTTACTTTCTCCGCCATTTCGGGTTCCTAACGCTCCCCAAACACCGTGTAATGATTCTCCGGTTCCGTTGGCGGTGGTGATGGAACCGGTATCAATTGTTTCTGAAATAAAACGGACAGAACCATCGCCCATTGCACCTTGAATACCACCTTTATGATAGGAACTTGGTGAAATAATTCCCCATCCATAATAGGTATCAGAACCAACACAGGCTGGC
>JAITBS010000298.1 GCA_031283515.1 Planctomycetaceae bacterium | reverse complement strand
GGAAGTGGAGTCAAAAATTCGCGGATGCATTTCGTGGTTTAGGTTTATCGGTTCATCGGCAATCGAGTTACCGGATTCATTTTGCGGCAACAATTGTTGTGTTGGGTGCGGCTTGGTGGCTTGGTAACTTCGATACGATTCGATGGATATTGCTGATTTTTTGTATTACTATTGTTGTCGTAAGCGAAATGTTCAATACCGCTATTGAAACTCTTGCAAAAGCAATCACCAACTCTTATAATCCGTATATCGGTAACGCTTTGGATATTGCCGGCGGTGCTGTATTTACCACAGCATTGGGGGCGGCAATTATTGGAACGATTTTATTTTTAGAAGCAATTTGGAAAAAATTAGGAGATTTTTTATGAAACGCATTTTGTTTTCGGCTTTAATTATTGTTGCTGTTTCTATTGCAGTTACGGTTTCGGCTGCGTTATTCGCAACGGAAACAAGACCGAATATTGTATTTATTTTTACGGATGATCACGCATATCAGGCAATCGGAGCCTACGGTTCCAACCGGAATGAAACACCGCAAATGGATAAACTTGCCGCACAAGGGATGAGGTTTACTAATTGTTGTGTTACCAATTCGCTTTGCGGTCCGAGCCGCGCCGTGATTCAAACCGGTAAATATTCGCACATAAATGGTTTTAAAACCAACGAAGATAAATTTAATATCGATCAACCGACTTTTCCAAAAATGTTGCAAAAAGCCGGTTATCAAACGGCAATTGTTGGAAAATGGCATCTTGTTTGCGATGTTCAGGGATTTGATTATTCGGAAGTATTGGTTGGGCAAGGTCCGTATTACAATCCGCCCATGATTCGCAATGGAGAACGTGTTAAACATATCGGCAAAACAACAGAAATTATTACCGATCTTTCACTACAATGGCTTGAAAAACGCGATCAATCGAAGCCCTTCCTTTTAATGTTACAACACAAAGCCCCGCATCGTGAATGGGATGCTTATCCGAAATATTACAATAAATACAAAGACCGTGTATTTCCGTATCCAGAAACCTTTAATGATACATATTCCGGTCGTGGCCGTGCAGCGTTAGAACAAGATATGACGATTGCCGAAACAATGACAGCACAAGATTTGAAACTTGAATTTCCCGGTGTTTGGAATTCTATGACTGATGAGCAGAAAACAGAATGGCATGAGATGTACGACGGACGTAAAGCGGAATTTGAAACAGTTAAAAATGATCCGGTTGCTCTGAAACGTTGGAAATACCAGTGTTATATGAAGGATTATTTGAGTTGTGTTGCGGCGGTGGACGACAGTATCGGGCAAATAACGGATTTTTTGGACAAAAATGGACTTGCTGAAAATACTGTAGTTGTTTACGCTTCTGATCAGGGATTTTATCTTGGCGAACACGGTTGGTTTGACAAGCGGTTTATGTACAATGAATCATTCAAAACGCCATTGATTGTTCGTTGGAATGGTGTTGTTAAGCCGGGCAGTATCAATAACGATATTGTTTCCAATGTGGATTTTGCCGCAACATTTCTCGAAATGGCTGGAGTTCCAGTTCCCAACGATATGCAAGGTCGATCATTGGTTCCGATTCTCAAAGGTCAAACACCAACAGATTGGCGAAAATCTTTTTACTATCATTATTACGAATATCCTGCGGTTCACATGGTTAAACGTCACGAAGGTGTTTATGACGGGCATTTCAAACTGATTCATTTTTACAACGATATTGATGAATGGGAATTTTATGATTTACAAACGGATCCTCAGGAACTTCGTAACGCTATTGATGATTCAACTTATTCCGCAGAAATTATTCGGCTCAAAACGGAATTGGAACGGCATAAAACAGAACTCAAAGTCCCGCCAATTCAGGTGAATACCAAAAGTGCCGTTTTCGACACCCCATTTCCCGAAGGACGACCGGGTATGAAAAAAATGATCGAACGGCTTCGTAATGATATTGAAAAACGCCGGAAATAAAATCAATTACGATAAATCTATTCGTCATTGTTCACAAATATTTTTAAATATGAAATATACTCATTGCACTTTAAAATTCGGTATTATAAGAGCAGAATTTTTGTGTCTTTTATTTAAAAATCCTTTCAATTTTTTTGATCCCGTCAAAAAATGTTGATCTTGTCAAAAAATGAAAAAACGAATTGTCAAGTGTGATGAGTATATTGCGAAAAAATTTTTATTTCGACTCTTTTGTTTAGTTCGTATTCTCAAAAACAAAATAAAGGGCTTTCCAAAAACTTATTGAATATTTCTGTACAAAATGAATACTCTCAAAAAAATTATTGATTCCCGCCGAAAAGATTATGAATCAAAAGTAATTTCAGAAACAGAATTTCGTATCCGGTATCGGGAACGTATAAATTTTCGGTCATTCCATGCGGCATTGCAAAATAAAGTCCAATTGTCGCCAAACACGGCGGCGGTGATTGCGGAGATCAAGCGTGGCAGTCCGTCAAAGGGATTATTTGCACCTGATCTTGATCCTGTTATTTGTGCAACGGAATATGAAAAAGGCGGAGCTGCATGTCTTTCTGTATTGACGGAACCGCATTATTTTTCCGGTTCGCTGGACGATCTTATTATGGCGCGAGAAAGTTGCCAGTTACCGGTGTTACGAAAAGATTTTATTATTTCGGAATATCAGGTTTATGAAACGGCGTTGTATGCGGATTGTATGCTCTTGATTGCCCGATGCCTTGATGCTCCGCAACTCAAAGATTTATATGATTTAGCGGCGGAGTTACGAATTGACGTCTTGGTTGAAGTTTTCGATGAAGAAGATATCCGCAAGATTGAACCGTTCCATTTTCCGCTCATTGGTATTAACAACCGTAATTTGGCAACAATGAATGTTGATACGGAAAGTTCTCGAAATTTTGTCCGTTATTTTACGTCAGATCAAACGATAGTTGCTGCCAGCGGTATTGCTTCGCGTGCAGACATTGAAACAACAATGAAATCAGGAATCCGTTCTTTTTTAATTGGAGAAAGTTTGTCGAAGAGTTCTGATCGTGTTGAGACTTTGCGTCAATTCGTAACAGGAACTTTTCAGGAAAACAATCGTTCTTAGAAAATTACGGTAACGTATCGATATTTACAAATTTTTCTTGAAATAACCGTGAATCATTCACCGCTACAACACGGCAAAAAACTAAACACAATATAGAATTAGTTAAAAGTTTACACAAAAAACTCTCTGACTAACAATGTGAAATTTTCTTTTTTTGGGAAAAAGATAAAATCTATACCTCTTGTAGTAATATTTATGAAATTTTATATTTTACAACACGAAACACCCAAAATAGCACGAAAAATATGAAATATTTGTTTTGACTCTTTTCATGTTATTTCGTGATTTTTCGTGTGGTTCGTGTTGTAAAAAAAATTCCACTGATATATTACCAACCTCATTAAAATAAACAATGAGGTAATGAGGTTGATGTGTATGTGTTGTCAATGGGCTACTGAGGGGCACCTCTAAAAATTTAATATTCTATCAGAAAATTATTCGTAAATCTTTATTTTTCAATAATGAAAAATTAGCAAAACTGAATTTTTAGAGGTGCCCCAATGAATAACACATACACCAACCTCATTGTTCATTTTAATGAGTTAATGAGTTTTTTGTTTAGGCTCTCTTTTGCTACTGAGGTTGTTTTGTTAAGACAATTAGGTTGAAAAATGAAGTTCATTGTTCACTACTTGTACCACAATAATTGTAACTATTTAATAGGTAGTCAACTTTTCGCCGAAACGTTGCCTGCCATAAAAGAAAAGTACCACTGAATAAATTCAAAAATTGACACGGAATGGGAATATGCTCCCTTTGGATTCAAACCTGTATTCCAAAAAACATCGTCTCATTAGATTTTTATGCAAAATAAATAACACGTCATGGGATTCTTCCCCTCTCTTGTTTTACCTTTCAATTAATACTAAAATGAACTGGTATTTATTTGTCTGTAACCGGAGGCAGACTTGTTTTCTTTCACCAACCCTTCAATGCAAACAACACCTAAAGGTTTTCGACTTCATATTGGAATTTTTGGACGCCGCAATGTCGGTAAGTCTTCGCTTTTGAACGCACTTACCCGCCAACAGAGTTCCATCGTTTCCGAACTGGCAGGAACAACCACCGATCCCGTTGAAAAACCAATGGAACTCCTGCCCATCGGTCCCGTACAATTTATCGATACCGCCGGTATTGACGATGAAGGCTCACTCGGTACGTTACGCATTCAGAAAACAAAAGAAGTTTTCGACCGGACAGAAATCGGAATCGTCGTCTCCGCCGAAACACAACAAAACGGTTCCTGGTCCGTTTTTGAACAGCAAATCGTGGACGAACTACAGAAACGGAATGTCCCTGTCCTTTTCATTTTTAACAAATCCGATCTTGCCGAACCTTCGCCGGAAACTGTTGAAATTCTGAACAAAGCCTCGATTCCGTTTGTTCGCTTCCAAGCAACAACCAGTCAAGGAATTTTAGAACTCCGCGACGCCTTAATCCAAACTGTTCCCGAAGATTTTTTGACTCCGCCGCCAATTGTGTCCGATCTTGTGCCGTCAGGTGAAATGATTGTTTTGGTTGTTCCGGTTGACAAAGAGGCACCAAAAGGACGGCTCATTTTACCGCAAGTTCAGACAATTCGCGATGTTTTAGACGCCCATCAATCTTGTATTGTTGTTCAGGATGCCCAGCTAAAAGATGTCTTAACCCGTATTCAACCGCCGCCGGCTTTAGTAGTTACCGATTCACAGGCGTTTGCCCAAGTCGCCGAGTACACGCCCAATTCTATTATGATGACTTCGTTTTCCATCCTGTTTGCCCGTCAAAAAGGTGATTTGCCGACAATGATCGAAGGCACTCGTGCTATCGCCCAACTTCGCCCAGGTTCAAAAATTCTCATCGCAGAATCATGCACCCATCATCCAATCGGTGAAGATATCGGAACTGTTAAAATCCCCAACTGGCTGCAAAAATATGTCGGCGGCGAATTGAATATTCAACATGTTCAAGGACACGATTTTCCAACAACAACGCTCTCCGAATACGCTTTGGTAATTCATTGCGGCGCCTGCATGTGGAACCGCCGCGAAATCCTAAGCCGACAAATGCATTGCCGCGAAGCCAATGTGCCTATGACAAATTATGGTTTGGCAATCGCATTCCTATTGGGAATTTTTGACCGCGCTTTAAAACCGTTTTTAGTTAAGAGTTGATGGTAAAAAGTGTTCGCATGTGGGGTTATTACCGTTCCGGTATTACTCCGCATCGGAACTCTTCGCTATTAACTATAATAAGATTATTTTTTTTTACGATGTATTGTTTGCCTTTTACTTTTGTTTGTATTTCGTTGTTGCTGATGTTGGCGTTGACCTTTTGGATGCGTACCAGGCAATCTTTGTTTTTGCAATTATTTGTTTCATGGGTTATACTGTTAATTGTGTTAGCTATTGGGGTTTATTGTACTTATCTGGCAACTCAAATGGCAAGACGAAGTCTTCAGAATAATCTTTCCGGTCTTGCCAAATCATTTGCGGTCGCCTTGAGTGAGATGGGGCATGAAAAAATCACGCCTCAAATGTCTGACGATGATCCGTATCTCCTTCATATTCTTGATACAATATCGGAATGGCAAAATCGGGTTCCTTTTGCCGCTTCCATTTACACGCTTCGCGAAAATGCCAAAGGTGAACTCTTTTTTATTCTCTGTCCGCCAGCCGATCTCAACCGTGATGGCCGGTTCGAGGGAGAACGGGAATTACGTGTTCCCAAAGGAGAAATTTATGAAATAGAATATGAAGATATTCCCGAAATTATTGCTGCATTCAGAGGAAATCCCAGTTTCAATAGTCAACCGGTTCAGGACAAATGGGGACTTTGGATTACTGCCGCTGAACCGCTTTACAATGAGGAAGGTAATGTCGAAGCGGTGTTAGGAGTTGATTTTTGGGGTGATTTGTGGAATGCGGAAATTCAGAAAGCCAGTTTTTGGACAAACCTGTTTTTTCTTTCGTTTCTCATTCTTTTTTTCTCTATCCAAATCTTTCTGATTAAACGTCATGAAATTGAAGAGAAACTCATGACATACACTTTCAATCTCGAAAAAACAGTTGAAGAACTCGTCATTGCGAAACGTGATGCGGAAACAGCGGTTCAGGCGAAAAGTTATTTTCTTGCCAATATGAGTCATGAAATTCGGACGCCCATGAATGCCATTCTTGGTTGTGCGGAGATGTTGACGGCTCTCAACACTGACGAAAGTATCCCGATGACTCAAGATGAAATGATCGATATTATTCGGAAAAGCAGTAAAGATTTGATGACTATTATCGATGATATTCTGACATTTTCGAAACTTGATTCAAACCGTATTGTTCTCGAATCAATTCCCGTTTCGATTAAACAAGTGGTCAGTGATGTCAAGACAATGTTGAAAAAACGGCTCGACGAAAAACCGCAACTGGAATTTAAAATCGAATGGAACGAACCTATTCCTGAAACAATTCTCGGCGATCCGACACGGCTTCGGCAAATATTGATCAATCTTTTGAGTAATGCTATTAAATTTACGGAAAAGGGATTTGTTACGGTTCGGTGTACGATGCATGAGGCGGATGTGCTGCAAACGTTTTCGTCTGCTGTTATGGAGGAGACGCATTCGACTTCCCAGACTTCGTTAAAAAACTTATTATCGGCAACATTTTTTACTTCTTCCCGATACGGACGATTACGTAGGATGAAAGGTCCTTTGAATACTTCGCTTTTACTTACTTCTGTTCATGTACAGGACGAGAATGATTCGATTGTGTTGAGACCTAAAACTCTTTCTGGAATTTTAGCCTCTGCATCGGGAAATCCAATTCTGGTGATTGAAGTCATTGATACAGGAATCGGACTGTCCCCAAAACAAATCACACGCCTGTTCAAACCATTTTCACAAGCGGATGATTCCTCAACACGAAAATATGGCGGTACTGGGTTGGGACTTGGAATTGCGCGGGGACTTGCTCGTTTAATGGGAGGAGACATCAATATTAAAAGTGAATTAAACAAGGGAAGTTCTTTTATTGTGATGATTCCGGTCAGGTTTTCTGAAACGAAGGATATCGCCAAAATATCTAACAATAATTCCGAATCCGAATCCGATAAAACAAACGATATTCTTGAAAAACCTTTGCTTCAAACTTCGTCCTCAGAAACGGAAACGGCAATTATTTCCTCAAATCCATTACAAAATTCTTTACCGCTTTCGAATTATCGTATTCTGGTGGTTGACGACGTGGTGATCAACCAACGGGTTGCGGAGGCGAAATTGCGTGATGTTGGAGCGGAAGTGGTTTTGGCTTCCAATGGTTCTCTGGCTCTTGACAAAGTCGCCGAAGCAGAAAAAAACGGTAACATATTCGATGCAATACTTATGGATATGCAAATGCCGGTTATGGACGGATTTGAAGCAACACAAAAATTACGAAGTCGCGGGTTTAAACGTCCGATTTTGGCATTGACGGCTAATTTTGGTGACAACGAAGATTCATTTCAGGCAGGTTGTGACGCCGTACTGACCAAACCGCTCAATCAAAACGAACTCGTTAACGCCATTCTGGAACATTCCAAAAATAAAAGAAAAAAATAATTCAAAATAAGTTCAAAAATTAGTAATAATATGATTCGGTTTCTGACAATTATTTTTGTATTCTTTTCGTTTACGGCAATACCAATTTTTGCACAAAAACCAGTATTATCTTCCGATTCTATTCCGGACGGTTTTGGATACAATATTCATTTTATTGACGCCCAAACCGGTGAAATGGAAATGCTTGCCGATGCCGGCGCAACAGTAATCCGAACGGATTTTTCTTGGGGTTGGCAGGAACAGCAACAAGGAGTGTACGATTTTTCGGGACATGACCGGTTGACATCTTCTATGGAAAAACAAAATATTCGTCCAATGTATGTTTTGTCATATCGTAACAAACTTTACGATCAAGGACTTTCACCGTACACACCGGAAGGACGAGCGGCGTTTGTGCGTTGGGTATCCGCTGCGGTTGCTCATTTCCAAGGGCGGCGCATTCTTTGGGAAATGTACAACGAACCCAATCTCAAACGATTCTGGACTCCAAAACCTGATCCGGAAAAATTTGCTCAACTTGCATTGGAAGTAGGACGAGCCATTCGCGCAGTTGCGCCGAATGAAATTTATGTTGGTCCGGCAACTGCGGGAATAGATTTTTCGTTTCTCGAATTTTGTTTCAAAGCCGGACTGCTTGAATATTGGGATGCTGTTACGGTGCATCCTTACCGTCCTGCCGATCCTGAAACAGTATTAGCGGATTATGCGCGGCTTCGGTATTTAATTGATCAATACGCTCCGTCTGGTAAATATATTCCGATTATTTCCGGCGAATGGGGATATTCGGCGGGCTGGCCCACTTTCAATAACGATATTCAGGGCAAGATGTTATCGCGTCAATGGCTGGTGAATCTTGCGGCGGACATTCCGGTGATCATTTGGTACGACTGGAACGATGACGGAAAAAATCCCTTTGATCCGGAAGATCATTTCGGAATTGTTCACCATGATTACCGTCCGGGACAAACACCGGTTTACGATCCCAAACCGGCATTCCATGCCGCTCACACTTTTTTTGAAACGTTTAGAGGTTTCCGTTTCAACAAACGTCTTGCAACAGAAAATCCTGACGAATATATTTTTCTATTTGATCGTGATCACGGTCAACAAGTTAAACTTGCGGTTTGGACAACTTCGCCGTCAGCAAAAACAATCACGATTCCGTCTGTTGCAGGAACATTTCAAACAATATCGTATCTCGGCAAACCGCAACCTAATCTCCATGCCGACCCCAAAGGTTTAACGCTGTCGATTTCCGATGAACCGCTTTATTTAACACCGGTTTTAACGCCGGTATTGACACAGGAACCGCAAAATGATTTCTGGACAAAAATTGCCCGTTTGGAATCATTGCCGTTACATATTTATGGTTCCGGTGTTCCGTTGAAAAACCATGAACACAATAATATAACAATAAAGTCGTTTCAACCCAACCGGTTTATGAAACAGACGCCGATGATTTATTCGGCAACAATTCAGGATCGAAAAATTGTTCAGAAAACGGATGTTGAAGCGGTTGCACCGATTTCTATTGGACTTCCATTTCCAGATCATAACGATTTGGTTGTCAAAGTCGGTAATTTGGGCGGAGATGTTTTTGATGCGAAAATATCTATTGATGATATTGACGGTTTGGAACTGACGGAAACGGTACGTTCTTTGGTGTTGAAATCCGATGAGTCGGAAACGGAGATTCGTTTTCCAATGAAATCGGTTCCGGTTGGGGAATACCGGTTTTCCGTATCACTTTTAACCGATGCCGGAACAACTATTATTTTTCCGTGCCGTACAATGAAACGGCTGGACGATTTTTCGCTACGAAATACAGAAACACTCAAAACAATTTGGACAGTTCGTCCCGAAGGCGATCCGCGTGTTATTTCGGAACAAAAAGCCGAGATTGAAAACGGTGTTGTTAAATTAACGTACAAATCGGATGAAGGTTGGAAATCAATTCGGTTTGTTTTGAACCGTAAATTCGGTAAAATTAACGGAACACCGAAAGCGTTGGGTATTCAATTGTTTGGCGACGGTTCCGGCAATAATGTACGATTACGGTTTATTGATTCTAAGGGGCAATGGTTTCAGGTTCACGGCAATACTATGACGGATCAAACGTCATATTATTTTGAATTACCGTTTGACGGGACAAATGCGTTACATTGGGGTGGAATGAACAATGGTCTTGTTTCTTTCCCGATTCGTTTGGATTCCATTCTTATTGATGGAACATTCCGAATTTGCGGTCCTCATACGGTTTCTATTTCCGCAATGACTTTAATTTACGATGAATAAATTGTTGTTGCTACAAAAAATAGAAAGACTGCAAAAAAATGTACACTTCATGCCGTCATTCAAGTGATGTTTATTTAATTACCAATTTTTGTAATATATCAGTGGAACTTCTAAAAACCTGTTTTTTGACAGGCTGCAATCGTCTGAAATCAAATATAAAAGAATCCTTTACCGAAACATTACTATGACACGTATTATTTTAATTTGTTGCGTAATCTGTTTTGTATTTACAATTCGGATTCATGCGGTTGAATTTTATGTTGCGCCGGACGGCAAAGCCGGAAATTCCGGCACAAAATCCGAACCCTTCGGAACGCTCGAAAACGCACGCGACGCCATCCGAGACGCTCGTAACAAAAAATCTATTCAACCAGATGAATCTGTTACCGTTTATCTTGCAGCAGGAAAATATTTTCTAAACTCAAGTTTTGAACTAAAACAAGAAGATTCCGGTACAGAAAAAAATCCTGTCCGTTATTGTTCGGAAACGCCGTTGGGCGCGGAACTGATCGGCGGTGTTGCAGTTCCGGCTTCTGCGTTTCGGAAAATAAATGATCCAGAAATTCTGAAACGGATTGATCCGGCGGTTCACGATAAAATTTTCGTTGCGGATTTGAACACGTTGAATATTCCCGCAATGAAACAGTGGGCAAATCAATTCAAAGGTCGTCCCAATACTCCGCCGGAACTCTTTTTCAACAACGAACCAATGACAATTGCCCGTTTTCCCAATCATACATGGACAGGATTCAAAACGGCACTTGATAACGGGTTGCCGCACAATGAAAAAACCGATGAAACCAATAAAAAAGTTGCAGAAAAAACCGGTGTTACATTTGTTCATCCTGAAACCGATACAAAAAAATCTCACGGCGGTTCCTTTTTGTACGATGAAGAAACACTGAAAATTCGTGACCCGGAACGAATTGCCCGATGGAATCCCGAAGAAGGAATTTGGCTTTGCGGTTACTGGACGCATGATTGGGCAGAGGAAGTGCTCAAAGTTGCTTCTATCGATTCGAAACAAAAAATTCTGACATTGTTCGGAGTTCATAGTTACGGAATTGGCGGACAAAGTTGGGCGGGTTATTCGGAACGGCGTTATTTTGC
>JAITBS010000203.1 GCA_031283515.1 Planctomycetaceae bacterium | reverse complement strand
ATTTTATGCGGATGCATATTGCAGGTCTTTTATTTTTTCCCGTAGCAATTATTTTGTGGGAAATAGCAAAAGACAAAGATTCCCGTGCCGATATTCATGGCAAACATATTTTCAATTGGCTACTCAGTTTGTTGATTTACGTAGTTGCAGGTTATTTTATCCTACGTCTTGGTAGTATTGTGATTATTACAGTCGGTGTTTGTTCTGTCATTTTTTCAATTTTGGCGGCTGTAAAAGCGTGGAAAGGTGAAACATGGAAATATCCGTGCAGTATAACAATTTTCCGTACTAATATTGCCGATAACGCCGCTAATGAACCGGACGTAAATAATTTGTTCCAAAAATTATTTCTTTTCGTGAAAAATAATTTGGAACAAATTCAAAAAGGGAACAAGAACACAATGTCTAATGGTCAATCACCAACTTCTCCGTCATCAACCGTTACACCGCCGATTCCACAAGAAGTATCTGTACAACCTTCAGCAATAATCAATCCTTACACAATATCGAATCAAGAATCACCTGATTCACAAAATATGGTAGAAAAACCAAATGATTTTTCTATAACTTCATATCAAGAACCTCAAAACCAACAAACAAACATGCCCAATTCACCGTCCGATGAAAATGTTTCCCCCATTCTTCCGATATCTGAGTCGCCAGAACCACAAGAAACATCAACGCCGCCGCCAAATGTAACAAATCCTTGGGCGGCATTGGATCAGGAAATCCAAGAGCAGCAAACAACAATACCTGTTTCTGTTCCTCATTCACCTTCTCAAAACGAACAAACCATTTTACAAGCAGAACCAGCTCCTGGTTTTTCTTCAGTTGTTCAAAAAACATTTTGGGATTGTAGTCCAAGTGGACGCCTTTTGGTTGTTTCCGAACCAACTGTTTATATTCCCAAAAATCGTGCATCCGTGTGGCTTAATTTTTTTACAGTTTTATTTGATAATAACACCGCTATAGGTGGTTTTTTTAATGTCGATGGTAAACCATGTGAACTTCAAACCAGTTCAGATGATGAAAAGGGAGTAGGAAACGAAATAATAGGAGATACTGCTTTAATAAGGAGCTATTTTCGCAAACATGGTGCTTTTAGAATTACTTTCTCAGTTGGTGGTGAATCTGTGGTTAGGCAAGTTAGAGTGGTAGGATTACCTATTGAATTTCCACAAATTCTATTGACCAACGACTTTATACCTCCCGCTTCACAAGAAGTTATCAAGGCATTGGGATTTCCTGATGAAGAATCGTCCTTACAAGTTAAATTTCCACATGAGATTACGAAAGACCGTATTCGCTATCAACCGGAATTTGCTAAAGACACAATTTTTGCTAAACATTGGCGGTATAATAAATATCCTGGTTTGGTAATCTCTATTGTTGATGAAAAAGTTTATGCTGTTTCAGTATGTACTCCAGAGCTTGAACAACAGATTGAGCAATTTCCCGCTCTATGGATAAAGCACGACGATAAAGGAGCGGGTCCTGGATCAGGTTGTGCCGGTCTTATTCTTTTGGGAGTTATCGGTTTATTGAGCAGCGGCATCGGATGCTGTTGTTTACTTGTTTCACTATTATTTTAACCAATTTTCAAACGAGAAAGGAAATACAATGACTATTTCATTACCACAGGAAATGACTAATGTTATTGATACAATCGGAAACACTTTGGCAACACTTTGTTCTGATGCTAAGGCATTACAATCTATTATTGATTGTCACGGACAAAGTACGATAGGTTGCGTGTTTAGGACACTTCAAAAATATTGTCCTACATGGGATTCCAAAGCGATTTTTATTAAAGGGATTCTGGTTGGCGATTTTTTGCGGCTTATTCAGTTTGCTATTTATGCCGACGATGTTGTCGAAGAGAGCGAACTTGATGTTTCTTATCCGTTTCTTAAACCGCTTGCCTACTTTTATTCCATTGTCAATCCCAATTTATATAAACGTTTCGAAAATCTTGACCGTTCAAATGTTACGGCTTTTCTTAATACGCATATTCAGGAAAAAGGAATGATGGGCGGTAGTATTCGATACATTAAAAAATATACAGCCAATCCTGATGAACTCGCAACTCTTTCCCAAAATCCTACTGACCTTGCTAAATTGGAAACAGAAGTTTCTGGTTATGGTCTGTTTTTGATAATGAGAATGTTTGTGCTAGATAGTGTGGATCCCAATTTATATTTAGACACGATTATTCATGTAACCATATTCATACTATCCAATGGAGTCGCGAATTCAATAGATCATCTAAAACAACTGATAAAACAACAAAATTCTGATTATTTAAAATTCAATTCCATAGAAAGTAAGCATTTTTTAACTTTTGTCGAGATATTTGGAATGCTCACTGATAGCAAGATTGATATAATACAAAAACGAATTAACCAACAATTAGCTGTTGTACTACAATACTATCACAATTTTATGTCACACACAGTAATTCCGACCACTTCGCATTTCCCGCCTTCCTGTTTTGTCCAAGCAGGAGATTCTTTTGTTTCTGCCAACAATATTCCTTCTACTGTTTCCGAAACAAATTTTATGCCGGTTACGATTCAGGACAATAAATCGCCGGAAGAGGTTCTCAACGATGCGCTCGAAGAACTTAACGCTCTCGAAGGACTTCCTGCTGTTAAAACGGAAATCAACAAATTTATTTCGTATCTTAAAATTCAAAAAGAACGTTCCAAGCAAGGAATGAAAACTTCAAATCAAGCGTTACATTATATTTTCGCCGGTAATCCGGGAACAGGAAAAACAACGGTTGCACGAATTCTTGCTGAAATATTTTATGGTTTTGGTATTTTGAAAACAAAAAAACTTACCGAAACAGACCGAAGCGGTCTTGTCGGCGGATACGTCGGACAAACGGCAATCAAAACAGATGAACTCATTACAAAATCTCTTGATGGTGTTCTTTTTATTGATGAAGCCTACACGTTATCGAAGAAAGGCGGGGAAGATTACGGACAAGAAGCGATTGACACTTTGTTAAAACGAATGGAAGATTATCGGGATCGGCTTATTGTGATTGTTGCCGGTTACCCGAAACTGATGCAAGATTTTATTGTTTCCAATCCCGGTCTTGCAAGCCGGTTTACCCGATCACTTTCTTTTGAAGATTATACTGTTCCTGAAATGTGCCGAATGTTCGATAAAATGTGCAAAAATGAAGAATATAAACTCACTCCTGCAACATACGCTCATGTCTCTATTTTCTTCTCTTTTGCACATCATCAAAAAAACGAACATTTTGGAAATGGACGTTTTGTTCGTAATGTTTACGAAAATACGACAATGAAACAGTCGGCTCGGCTGGCTTCTCTTGAACAAATTACGAAACAGCAACTTTCAACAATTGAACCTTCTGATATTCCTTTTGAAATGATTTCCGGTATAGACTCCAACAATGTTGATTTTTCACAAAGCCGTTGGAATGGAGTTTGCCCCAATTGCCAAAAGAAATTTGAGACCAAACTGGAATCTATCGGTCAATCTCTCGAATGTGAATGCGGACATTCTTTTCTTTTTCCGTGGTGGAATCCAATACCGGCAACAATTATTGGAACATTACCGTTAATTTTTAATACTCCCCAAGAAAAAGATTTAATAGGTACGACGATAAAATAACCAACAATAACCTCATTACCTCATCAAATTATTTCTTTATAAATACTTTGATTATAAATTTTGTAATATATCAGTGGCTTTTTTGTTTTTCGATTTTCACCCTCGTGGAACTCCAAAGGTAGTCAACGTTTCGCCGAAACGTTTTAAACAATACAATACGGCGTACTCGCCGACTTGACCCTGTTGACGGCAGAAAATTAAAAAACAACTGTGTACAACACAATAACAAAAACAACCGTTGCGACCGTGGGTTTATTGTATTGTATTATTTAAAACCTTTCGGCAAAAGGTCGCCTACCTGTTAATTGCCTACCTTGTAATTGCCAACTGTAAACAAATTCAAAAAGATGCCGCTGAATAATTATAAAAATTGGTCTTGACACGTTTACGATTTTTTCGTAAAAGTCGAAATAGACAAAAATATGTCTCATTTTACGAAAAAACAATGCCTTTGCTCATTTTTATTATTTTGGTATTCACTTTTTCCTCCGCGCTTACGGCTTCGGAGCAATACCCTTATTACGCCTCCATCGCGGTAACGGAAACCTTCGTCCGATGCGGTCCCGGTACAGAATTTTACCCAACTTCACAACTTTGGCTCGGTGATAAAGTCGAAGTCTATTACGAAACCCAAAACTGGTGTGCTATCCGACCACCAATAGGGAGCTTTTCCTGGATCAGTGCCAGATATGTTGATCTCGGAACAAATAATATCGGTAGTGTTATTACGGACGGTTTGGCTTCGCGGGTCGGCAGCGAAATCACAACTCTCTGTGATACGGTTCAGGTTAAACTCAAAAAAGGAGAAAAAGTTTTAGTTCTTGACCGGATTGAAACACCAGAAAATATTGCTAGTCCGCTTTGGTTTAAAATTGTTCCTCCGAGCGGCGAATTTCGTTGGGTTCCGCGTGATGTGTTGATGGCTTCTTCTTCGCAAATATCCAAACAAACTTCGCCCAAACGGATGATTACTCAGGTTACTTATGATTATGATAATCTTGAAACCAATATCAAAAATGAAGAAATCAGTCAAGCAGAACCAATTCTTCCGCCGCCAACTCGTCCCGTCAAATTACCAACTCCACAATTAACAGATTTACCGGTCAATAAAAAAATCGCAACAAAAAATACAATAACCGAACTTCCGCCGCTTTCCGCTAAACTCGCCTCAAAACAGTCAAATCAAAATCAAATCACCTATTCCACCAAAGAACCTGATCCATTTCAGAAGGCGTTTGAAGAATTAAAGGAGGAAACCCGAATTGTTTTGACCCGCCCAACAGAAGACTGGGTTTTTGATACATTGATTCATCGTGGCAGTGAACTGAA
Source organism: Planctomycetaceae bacterium (assembly GCA_031283515.1). Classification (GTDB taxonomy): domain Bacteria; phylum Planctomycetota; class Planctomycetia; order Pirellulales; family Thermoguttaceae; genus WRKP01. Next base: position 10,504 of record JAITBS010000203.1, on the reverse strand, counting down.
CGAGATTGCACCAACAGATGCGGATTTGGAAAAAGTTTATCATCTGGTCGAAACATTACAACGAACCAAAACAATTCGGCAAGAAATTGCAATGCGGCGTCAATTTCGAAACGGTTATTTACCAACATCTACATCGTTGACAACACCATATTCGGTCAATAGTTCTTCGGGTTATACATCGAATAGCGGTGCTCCGGCTCCCATGAATCCGGCAACTTCAAAATCTGTTCCGAAAACACAACCCGTGTCGAAAATTGCAACAACAGTTAAAACTTCAGTATTGGTTCCGTTATCAACCGAAAAAACAACAGAATTTGATTTAGTTGGTAAACTTGGTGAATTTCAACCGTTACCCAAAGGTCATCCGCCTTATGCACTTGTTAATGAGAAGGAAGAAATTATTTGTCTGGTGTCACCGGCAACTGGAGTGGATTTGAAACCATATTCGGGAAAAACAGTTGGAATTAACGGCATTCTGGGCATTTTCGAAAAACCCAATCAACCCAATCGACGCCATATCTTAGCCCGTGAAGTTGAAATAATCAATCCTAAATAATAAATGTATCTATTTCAGCAGTGATCTTATTTTTATGGTAGGCAACCTTTCGGCAAAAGACCGCCTAACCTTATGTTTACCGGCTTTTAACGGAAATTCCATTGAAAGATTACTAAAAATATTATTTCACATTCGTGAATGTTTGTAAAACAGATAGCTACGTTTTCTGTTATCTTCCATTGTTTTCGATTTTGCTGTTGCTTGAAAATTTCGAGCAATTTGGTATTCTTTCTTTTGTTGGGTATTCTAATATTGTTGGACATTTTGATTTTGAATTTTTTGGTAAGTTATGCAGCCGGGACAACTTATTTTGGGCGAATTTTTGTTGCAGCGTCTTGCGGCGAACCACCAAACCGGTGAGGTGTGGCGTGCGCTGGAAATAAAAGTTGGGCGGATCGTTTTGCTTCATTTTATTCCTGAACCGTTTAGAATATCTAGTGCGGCAATGAAACGGTTACAACGTCATTTTATTACAATACGGCAATGGAAACATCCACATATTGTTTTGGCAGATCGTTTGGTGGAACAATCCGAATACGGAGCATTTTTTGTTTCACGGTTTGTCGAAGGTCCTTTGCTCAATGAATATGCGACTCAATGGATTCATGCGGAAGGACGATTTCCGTTTCGTTTGATTTTTGATGTTTTGCGGCCAGTTGCAGTTGCTTTGGATGAAGCCAGAGCACAAAATTTGGCACATCGTAGTCTTTCACTCCGAATGATTGTTGTTAGCCCGACGGAAGGAATTCAGATTCAAGGATTTGATTTATCGGGTGTTATTCGGGAAGGTCTGAATATTCCTGACGATTCCGAAACAATCCGCTATCTTGCCCCTGAACAAATTCTTAATCGAAAAGCCGGTGCCTCGTCTGATCAATATGCATTCGCAATGATTGTAGCGGAATTACTTACCAATAAAGTGTTGTTTACCGCGGACAGCACCGAAGAATTGCGTACAAAAATCCTGACAATTCCGCCGCCGATGTTACAGAATTATCAGGAGTGTGTGAATGCGTCGTTACAACGGGCACTGCATCGCGATCCTTCGGTTCGTTTTCCGTCTTGTATTCATTTTCTGGACGGATTATCGGGTTCGATTCCGGTTGATTTTCCGCCGCCTTACACTGCTCCGATTCAGGATGCTCAGTCATCAATTGTCCAGTTGGAATTGCTTGACTCAATTTATACATTGTCGGCTCCCAAAACCGAAAACACATTAACAAAAACTCCCTCAATAACTTCATCAACCGTTTCGCCAACAAGTCCAGTATTGGAAAATCAAATATCGGTGAGAGATATGATTTCGGAAAAACTTGTTCCGTTCAAAAAAGTTATGGCAGCGGCTCAATCCGCAAACGCAGAAAAAATCGTATTAAAAATTAAAAAAGAACACCAAATCCGTTTTGTGTTTTATTTATGGATTTTCTTGTTGTTTATTAGTCTTTTGATGGGATATTATTTCTTCCGCAATCATATTGTTTCGTTTATGTGAATTATTACAAACGGTGAATATGCCTTAAAAGAGAAGGAAAATTCAAAAAGCAAGTGATGTTACAATAAAATATTGTTTACCCTGACATTTACACTGAATAATGTTACTTTTATACTTTTAACAGATTTCAATTGGAAAAGGCAGAACATCGTCAATGGAGTTTGTTTTGAGCAATGCCATCAGCAAACGGTCAATTCCGAGAGCCGTACCACAGGATGCCGGAAGTCCCGATTCCATCGCCGTCAGCAACCGACTCTCCAACGGTAATAACGGACGATTTTCCGCAAGACGCCGCCGAAAATTTTCATGGAAACGGTTTCGGAGTTCCGCTGCATCCAGTAATTCGTGATAACCATTGGCAATTTCAATTCCGTTCAAAAATAGTTCATACCGCTCACTAACAAAAAATGTTCCTGAGGAATCTGAAATCATTCGTGTTTGTGCTAACTGGGATTGTGTTGCCGGAAAATCGTACACAATAACCGATTGAAGATTCGGTTGAACGAGTTCCGAGAACAAAAAATCAATCCAATGATCTGTTTCCGTCAGTGAATCAGGATAGGACAGATTTTTTTGTACGGCAACTTTGCGGCATTCAACCGCTGTTGTCTGATGCGGATTCACGCTGGTGTACTTCTGAAATACTTCCCGAAAAGAACAATAAACAATTTCCGGTAACGTCTCATCAATAAACCGTATCAGTTCGGCTAAAAATTCCATACCTGTACGATAATCATCGCCGACACGATACCATTCGAGCATTGTAAATTCGACATTGTGATATTGTCCCCGATCTCCTTTTCGAAACACTGCTCCGATTTCATAAATCGCATCCATTCCGGCAGCAAGAAGCCGTTTCATCGCAAATTCCGGCGATGTCCGAAGATAATACGTTTGGTTATGATGCAGAGTTACAGGCAAGGAAGAATCCGTAACCGAAATTGGTTCTACGTACAAATCAACAACTGTATCCGCTGAAAGTACAGGCGTTTGAACTTCGACAAAATGCCGTTCCCCGAAAAAACGGCGAATACGGCAAAGTTGATCCGAACGATACCGAAGATTTTCAAACAACGTCATAAAATAGAACAATAAAATATTACGAAAATCAAATTTATGACTGCATATTTTTGTTACAGTCCTTGTTCAAGGAGAGAGGAATCAACATGGTCAATCAATCGGCAACTTCCAATACCGGTTGGTAAAACAAAACGAAGTTTTCCAAACTCGGATTTTTTGTCGTGCCGCATCAACTCAATAGTTTGCCGCCAATCAATACTGTTAGGAATTTCCGTCGGAAGTCCCAGATTTTGATGAAAACGGATTTGTCGTTGCAAAAATGTTTCGTCAATAAATCCCATCCGCACCGCAAGACGTGCCGCACAAATCGCACCAATAGAAACCGCCAATCCGTGTAACAACATAAAATGACTCTGAATTTCAAAAGCATGAGCAAATGTATGACCGTAATTCAATAAAACACGGCGTCCGGTTGTTTCAAATTCATCCTCCACAACAATGTCCGCCTTAATACGGCAACAATCCGCAACAATTTGTTTCAAAATAACAGAATCACGAATATTGATTTTTTCGGTATTTTTTTCGAGAAATTGAAACAGTTCGGCATCCAGAGAAACTCCATATTTGACCACTTCACCGAGTCCGCTGCGATATTGGTCTTCCGGTAACGTTTGTAACGTTTTTGTGTCAATCAAAACTCCAAGCGGTTGGAGAAACGCTCCGACCATATTTTTCGCTTTCGGTAAATCAATTCCGACTTTTCCGCCAACACTACTGTCCACTTGAGCAAGAAGAGTTGTAGGAACTTGAAAAAAACGGATACCGCGTGCATAAGTTGCGGCGATGAACCCGCCAAGATCACCAATCACGCCGCCGCCGACAGAAATCAAAACAGATTTCCGGTCAATTCCTTCTTCGAGCAATGTTTCCCAAAGTGTTGATGCTGTTTCAATTGTTTTGCTTTGTTCCCCTGCTGCAACAGAAAGTAAATGAACATCAATTCCCGTTTCGGCAATTGATTCGGCAACCCGATGAGCATAATCGTACCGAATGACGTTATCATCGGTCAAAATAACAACCGTTGAAATTGGTTGGAACGCATTTAAAAAGGAACCAATATGTTCCAGATTTTCAAACCCCACCTCAATATCGTAACTTCGTGTACCAAGCGGAACAGAAATAATTTGCAAATCAGACATGGTTCTATTGTTTAATGATTGTATTACAAAAAGAAAGAGCAGATTAAATCAAAACACCCAAAAAATAAGAACTACAATTCATTATCAGTGAAAGTCGAAACATATTTTTACTTTTTTTCGGGAATACCAACACCAGTAACCGCCACTCAATCAACACAATTATTATTTCAAAAATAATTGTAACTAATGTAATCGGAACATTGTCAAAATTATAAAGCACCAATAAGAAAAAACAGAGAGATGGATTGGTTATTAGGTTGATAAAAACCATACTTTCATAAAATAAAACTTCTCTAACACCCAATAACCAAGCCGCCGCACTCTCAAGAAGAATGGTCATCAAAAGCGGTATCAAAAACCATAACACAAGTAGAGGGATTGAATCAGGCATTTGTAACGGTTTTTGTTATTTCGGTTTTTCAGTTACATCAATGGTCGTGTTAGTATCGATCTCCGATTCAAGCGGTGTTGACGGTGATTCTTGTTTCTTTTTTAACCGTTGTACAATATAGCCCAAACAAATCCCCGAAAAAATGACAACCATAAAAGTTGTCGTTCCTGCAATGATAATTGTATTAACAAAAGTTTCAGAATTTTTTTGTTGCGGTGAAATGTCTGCCCAAAGTTGCGGTGAATTTGAATTTGTTGTTGCGCTATCTGTATCTGTTATAAATAAATATTTCGGAACGTCAACCGTACCAAATAAACTGCAACCAAAACGTTTTTTAGATGTTGGTATTGGTTGATAATCCGGCGGCTGTTGAGGTTCCGATTCCGGCGGTTGTTTATTAGGACGATCTTGATTTTGTTTTGTTCTGTTGGGTTCTCCTTTTAACGGAGGTATATCAGCCGAAACAAAAGTTCGTCCTAATAATATCACAAGAATTACGCACACAATATTGAAAATTCTAAATAGTTTCATTTTTTCCTTTTTTAGTTAAATTTATTGCAACATTTTCTGCGTGTAATTCAAAAAATAACGGTACTTTTAGCATTTTGTTAAATTGAACTTCAAATCATCATTGGCATAATATACACTAATACCGATAAAAAACAATACGGTGGTCAATAAATCAAAAATAAAAATTACATCCCCAACCGGATTACAAACCATTGCCAAATACACGCCAACAAGATATCCCAATGTTGCCAACCCAAAAGCAAAACCCGGAAATCGAGGTAACAAATTTGAAATAGCAGTTACGGTTATTGGCATGGTCATATTCAATAAAAACACGGCAGGTATTATTAACCAAATGCAAAAAGTTGAAACATAAAATAAGATTGCCGATAAACAAAGTGCAACTGATAAAAAATAACGCCATCCCAAATAATCTGCTAAAAAACCGCCGCTCATTTTGCCGGCAAAAATCGCAACAGAAATTCCATAAAGTAATATATTTATCTCATCAATACTGGATTTATTAATATCAGGTGAAGTCAAAATAGCACTAACCAATGACCGCATTATTATTGTTAGGAAAAGCAGGAAAACGGCAATCAAAATTATCGGTACAACTATTTCGGTTTTTTTTGAATCTGAACAAAAAACATGATTTATATTTGTTATTCGCCAAAATGGTCGTCCTGTTGCCAACATTATTGTTGCTAATATCAGCAGCAAAACGGTAAAAAATAAATGAGTACCGATTGGTTCTTGTCCAAGAAATACCCCGATCATAACTCCTATTGTACCCGGCGCAACAAAAAAACCTGGTATTGTTGCACGACCTTTTGCCAGTGATAACGTAATAATTCCACCGCCAACATGAAAGAGTGAATTACCAATCCCAACCAACAGCAACACAAGAATTGGTAATTCCATAAAAAATGGTGTTACTGCAATCAATAAACACCCAACAACAGAAATCAATACTGGTCTATTCAAATAATCCGCTAATAACCCTAATGGTGATTGTGTTACAAAAGCAATAATTCCATAAGACAAAAAAATAATAACCTGAATCCAATAATCATCACAAAAATCACTAAGCAACGTAAAATAACACACCAATGAAGCTGCATCAACAAACAGATGTGATACGCTATAAATAAAAACTGTTAATGATATTGACTTATTGGCAATCATTTACTGTAACAATCAAAAGGACATTGTCTATTTTGTACTATTAACGTAACATGAAATAATATTTTTATTTATTGATACAGGACTGAAAATTTGATTTTAACTCTATCCGTTGGTAGGACTGGCTTCTATTGTCCTTTCAGGCGGAAGAAAATAGAATCAATAATCAGTGAAAGGTTATCAAAACAAACAGTTACAAAATTGCTTGTTAATCAGTTGTCGGTTATTCATGTCTTAGTGCTTCGATGGGATCCATTGCGGCGGCGCGGTAAGCCGGGTAAAGACCGAACACAACCCCAATAACAACCGAAATAAAAAACGCTAACGGTATTGAAAGTGGAACAATAACCGGTCGAATATCCTGAACAATCGGCGGCAATGCCCGAATCATCTCCGGCATCTGATTTTTGATAACTCCCATCACAAAAATAGTAACAGGTTTGCAAGACAGCCCGACCAAAACTCCCACCGCACCGCCAACAACAGAAAGAACAATCGTCTCCACCAGAAATTGACGAATAATATCTCCCCGTTTTGCCCCTAAGGCTCGTCGGATACCAATTTCCCGTGTTCTTTCTGTAACAGTTGCCAGCATAATGTTCATAATACCAATACCGCCAACAAGAAGAGAAATCGCCGCAATCAAACCCATAAAAATATTGAACATAATTCGTGTTGTTTCGGCTTGTTCCAGCAGTTCCAACGGAACAACAACCGCAAAATCTTCTTTACCGCGATGAGTTCGTTCCAGTGTTGTTTTAACAATTTCCGCTGTTTCTTTGACATCTTTTCGATTCGCAACCTGAAGCGTCATTTGAGAAAGTTCAACGAGTTCCCCTTCAAAATTACCGCTTTTTCGTATCATTACCAAATCACGCATTCGGTTCCAAAGAGTTGAGATGGGGATATAGACGTCGTTTGTAAAATCCTGACCGGCAAAAGAACCGCCAATTCCCGCAGTAGCTCCACGCGGTTCGGCAACTCCTATAATTTTGTACGGAAATCCCGTGTCACCCCGATCATTCCCCTGAATTCGTATTGTTTTACCCATTGGGTCCTCCGAAGGAAATAATCGTTCAGCAACTGCAGCAGACAACACACAATGCGGCATCGCCTCACGTAAATCCATATCCGTCAAAAACGAGCCTCGATCCATCTCAATCTGTGACATGAAAGCATAAAGCGGTGTTGTGCCAACAAGACGCCCGTCACACTCATTCGCTCCGTTAGCAAAAGTTCGACGAATTTCACGAACCGGCATGTGCGTAACAATATTTGGAATTGTTGCTTTAATTCGTTCATAATCTTCCCGTTTCAAACCAAACGCCGGAACAGAACGGCGGCCTAGTGTTGCCATATCTGGATTGGCAGGTTTAAGTGTCCGTACAATAATATTGTTGGCACCGAGACTTTCAATCTGTTCCTGAGCCTTGAGACTAATTCCTTCTCCAATCGCCATCAGCCAAATCACACTGGCAACTCCAATAAATATCCCAAGAACCGTTAACATCGACCGCATCGGATGTAACAATAAACTCTTAACTCCCAATTGCCATGTTCGTATCCAAATCAACATCATTGACCTCTCTATACTTCAATTAAAAATAAAAAAATAAATAGGAATAAACTAATAAATTACTGTAATAAATATGAGTTTGGATTAAATATCCGCAACAATATCAAATGGTTACGTTTTTTTATTTTCTTCTCTTCATCAAATAAAAATTGTCCGCCGTCGTTAATCTGATTCATTGTCGGCGAACACGCAACGCAATTTTTACGGAACAAGACCGCCTACATTCTGATTTCCAGTCGTAAACCAATAAACTTTTACAGTTAAACATCTTATTTTGCCCGATTCAGTAGTAGTTGTCAATAAAAGTTAGTGGAAAAAATCAGCAATTTTGATAATAATTGTTCGTTCCGAGTATTGACAAGCCTAATTGTTCTAACCATTAGTGTTTTTCGAACCCAACCAAACCTGACGGTCAAGAAAACTTAACGCAGTCACACCAAAAAGTTTTTTTCTACTTATGGCTTGACAGGTTTTCAACAGTCTGTATAACTGACCAACATTCACTAATTTTTGTTTTTAATTTCGACATTTGGAGATCAAATTATATTTTGAAAAATAAATTTCCCGAATTTTTTTTCTGGTATTAAAAAATCGATTACGTCAACTATTGAAAAATTCGCTTAGGCGAACAGTAATTTTCTACAAGATCAACGGATTTTCCGTGTAGAAAATTACCGTAGAATAATAAAGTTGCGTGTCTCCTGCTAAGGGAGCGTCGCGTATATTGTCATAGGTATAGTTCAGCATTATATTTTGAAACTGTAATGCACCACTTTCGTAGGTGGGAAGTTGCCTAAATTTTAGAGCGTGTCGCTCCTGTCTAAGAGCGATATTCTGTTGCCGTTTCTCGGCGTTGCGTTTTTCCTACTTTAACAAAAGCAGATTATTTGTTATGTAAAAGGAAAATTTTCAAAAAAATAATCCCCCAGATTGACAACCGATTTGGTTTTCTGTAATATTTGTAAACTATTGAATGAACGATACGTTTTTTGCCATGCTGACTTGCGATAAACGAATCGTAATTGAAATTTTAATACACCTGCCTATAACGTCATGGAAATTTTCCTGTTTTTGGGCTTGACAGGTTTTAACCTGTTTGTATAATTGACCAACATTACTAGTTTTTATTTTTTTAATTTCAATATTTGGAGATCATTTTTTCGTTTTGAAAAATAAATTGCCCGAATTTTTGTTCGGGCGTTAAAAAATCGAGTACGTCAACAAATCTAAAATCGCTTAGGCGAACTGTAATTTTCTACATTACGACCGGATTTTTCGGGTAGAAAATTACTGTGACAATATAGAGTTGCGTGGCTCCCGTCAAGGGAGCGTCGCGTATATTGTCATAGGTATGATTCAGTATTACATTTTAAAGTTGTAATGCACCACTTTCGTAGGTGGGAAGTTGCCTAAATTTTAGAGCGTGTCGCTCCTGATCTAAGAGTGATATTTCTGTTGCCGTTTCTCGGCGTTGCGTTTTTTCCCACTTTGTACCCAAAACAGATTATTTGTTATGTAATCTGTTTAAATTTTCAATACCTTTATTTTAAAGGAGCCAAACTCATGAAAATCAGATTTTTTCGCGGATTTACGTTAGTCGAATTACTTGTAGTGATTGCGATTATCGGTGTATTAATTGCGTTACTGTTACCGGCTGTCCAAGCTGCTCGCGAGGCTGCAAGACGGGCACAGTGTACCAACAAACTCAAACAAATTGGGCTCGCCAGTCACAACATGCACGATACACTCGGGCATTTCCCCTCCATGGTGTTTCAGAAAGAATTGTGTCTCGAACCTCTCAAAACTGTCGGAGCAACAACTTATACAGATATTTGTGTTGCTCCCGACCGTAATCGTTTCCAATCACGAGGTCGGATTGGTTGGACAGTTACCATTTTTCCCTATATGGAGTTGAACGCTTCATATCAACCTATCGCCGATTTATGTAAAGATGTCGGAACGAATGGTTACAACTATACTTATATGACAACGAATGAAAACGTTAATTGGACATTCAGTGGTACTATTCCGAATCCTTTGAGCGGAATTACTCAATTTATCTGTCCTTCCGACCAAATACATAAGCCAATAGCAGGGGTTCATTCACCAACAAGTTATCGTGCTTGTGTCGGTGATGAAGCTGTACAAGGAATTAACACAACAGACTTGGGCAGTTCCTCATGGGTAACCAATTATCACTTACGTGGTGTTTTTGTTCCGGGTTTACTTGCAGAAATCACATTTGCTTCTATCCCAGACGGAACAAGCAATACTATGCTGGTTTCTGAAGCCGGTATTTCAGAAAGGCATTTTACAACGGTTACTTTTATTCAAGGGGGACTCGCTCGAACTGCGGGTACCACTCCTACAACTGCCGGTTACGCAGCAACTTGTGCTGCAAAGCGTGGTGTCGGAAGAACAATCAAAGATCCAGGCATTAGCGATTCTGGTGCCTATGTCTCGGACAGTTGTGATAATTACACTGGTTTTCATTCCGTTCTTCCGCCAAACTCTCCGTCCTGCTCTGATATAGGAGCAACGACCGCTGGGTCTGGTTATCAAGGACTAATCGCAG
>JAITBS010000143.1 GCA_031283515.1 Planctomycetaceae bacterium | reverse complement strand
TAACGAGATTACGACCTGTATTGATGACAACATTGGTAGCGAGTCTTGGATTTTTACCGATGGCATTCAGCACCGGCGTAGGCGCAGAGGTTCAACGTCCGCTAGCAACAGTTGTAATCGGAGGAGTAATCGGCGCAATGATAATGTCGTTATTAGTTCTAAGAGTTCTCTACATGGTTTTTAATTCAAAGAAATAAACTAAAAAAATAGACGGTTATAAATTGACAAACAAAAATGATTAAATTTGGAACAAAGGCAATATTGTCTAATCTCGTGAGTTACGAGGTTTGATTGGGGCGTTGGATTGTTGGACAATTTATCGCAACGATTAATTGAGATATTACCTTTTATTTTAACGAGAGCCTTTCGGGGCAAAATTTAGGAGGTTAAGATGAGAAAGATGACGTTGGTTGTGATATTGGGTTTTGGTTTGATGTTTTTTGGCTGTAACAAAGCAGCGGAAAAAACGTCTGAAACTGACGCTCATTCACATACCGAAGTTTCAACTTCACATGGTACTGATCATGAGGTTGACGGTTGGTGTGTTGAGCATGAATTACCGGAAAAGGTTTGCTCGCTTTGCAACAGCAAAGTCGCTGCTGAATTCCAAAAAAACGGCGACTGGTGTAAGGAACATAATCGCGCGGAATCGCAATGTTTCCTCTGCGATCCAAGCCGTAAAGAAAAATTCGTTGCTCAGTACGAAGCTCAATACGGAAAGAAACCGCCCAAATGAAGTTACAGTAAATACTCACTTTCTGTCATTTTATCTTTACTTTTTACAGTAAATCTAATTTACAGAATTTTTGTTGAGATTTTCGTTGAAAATTTTCGTCATTGATCGTTGTGAGTAATTATTCGCGACGAAAAATAATACTGTGTACAAATTATTTACGGATAGTTTGTATGCGGTATTTTTAAATTTCCGGTAAGATTTCAACGGCGGATAAAATAGACAGTTACACAATTTTTTGAAATCCTCAATTGTTCTAAAACATTTTTGATAGAGGTATCTTGTAAAAATACTGTAGACTTTTATAATAAATTGAAAATAATACTCCAATGTGGTTCGTATTTACCGGTTACAATATCAACATACAATCCTTTTAATTATTATGACAGATTATTATTTTCAGGAATTATTCGCGGATCGGATCGGCGGTTCGAATTACGGCAAATCAAACGAAATCTATAAGTTTGAAAAAATTAAACGAGCCAAACGGCAAGCTATTAAGGATTTTCCTGATCGTCCGCTTATTGATTTTGGTATTGGCGAAAATGACGCAATGGCAGATGAAAATGTCCGTAAAATCATGGCTCATGAAATCAATCAACCGGAAAATCGCGGGTATGCCGATAACGGTTGTTTTGAATTTAAGGAAGCAGTTGCCGGATTTATGGAACGGAATTTTCATGTCAGGCTTGATCCGGTTACAGAAATCAATCATGCCATCGGTTCAAAACCGGCATTGGCAATGTTGCCGTATCTTTTCATCAATCCGGGCGATGTAACGTTATTGACTGTTCCCGGTTATCCGGTCGCCGGAACACATACCCAATATTGCGGCGGTTCCGTTTATCATCTGCCGCTTATTGAGGAAAATCAATTCTTTCCCGATTTCAAATCCGTTCCAGAAGATATTTTGAATAAAACCAAACTTCTCGTACTAAATTATCCCAATAGTCCCACCGGACAAATCGCCACTGTTGAATTTTATGAAACAGTAATCGAACTGGCTAAAAAATATAAATTTGTTGTTGTGCAAGATGCCGCTCATATCATGTTGACATTCCGTGATGCACCGCTCAGTTTTTTGCAGGTTTCCGGCGCACGCGATGTGGGAGTCGAAGTCCATTCATTGTCGAAGGGTTGGAATATGATTGGCTGGCGTATGGGATGGGTTTGCGGTAACGAACGGATTGTTCATGCGTTTGCCGATGTAAAAGATAACTACGATAGCGGGCAGTTTCTTGCTATTCAAAAATCGGCAATTGCGGCTTTGGATGATCCCGAAACTCCAAAAGAAGTCAACCGAAAATATTATCGGAGACTGGAAAAACTAGTCGCAACACTTCGACCTTTCGGTTTTGAGTGTGAAGTCCCCGGCGGAACTTATTTTCTGTACGTTAAATCGCCTAAAGGAGTTGTTAATGGTGTAAAATTTGCTAATGCCGAAGAAGCCTGTCAATATTTAATTCGTGAACATTCGATTTGTACTGTTCCTTGGGATAATGCCGGTCCGTTTTTGCGGTTTTCCGTAACTTATGTTGCTCCGGATGAACCCGCCGAAGACGAACTCATGTTTCAACTTTCCGAACGACTCGGACAAATCGCCTTTGAATTTTAAAACAATAAATAAACCGTTTATTGTATCAAGAGTCCGCAGATTACGCTGATATTCGCAGATTTTTTGTCCGCTGATTACGCTGATGTTCGCAGATTTTTAGAGATTATTTTTTGAGAACACGAAACAAACAAAACATACGAAAAGAGTTGAAACAAAAACTTTTCGTTTATTTTCTTTGTTTCGTATTTTCAAAACAATTCCGCTAAAATATTGCTGGAATTTTTATTTGAATCGTATTGATAACATAAAAAAGTACACAATCAAAGTATGTCGTCAATAACATGGACAGTTACAATATTTATACGGTATTTGTTAGAATGAAGTGGATTCATTACCGCTTGGTGTTCCCATTGCCCCCCAAACTCCGTAAGGACTTGTTCCATTAATCGTTGAAGATGTCAACGGAAATGTAACTCCATTTGTTAGGCAATTGACCGTATCGGAAACAAATCGGGCTGAACCATCTGTTAGACCAACCGTAACACCACCAGGGTGATTACTCGAAGCACTGTAAACAGCGTTTTGAGAATAACCATCTTGGGAAGTACTGGGAGCGGTTTCACGGCATGAAGGTGAATTGGGCGGTAAAATGGTATGGAAATTTCCCATGAAACTTCGTGCGTCAGCAATCTTTAGTCCACGAGCATTATTGGAAATATCTGTTCCGACTGTACCGGTATAAATGGATTTATCCGTTGCGCTAACAACCGTTGAAACCGAACACGCATTCTGCGGGTTTGTTCCAAGATTGGAAATACTGCCTCGAACATTACCCTTGACATAAGCCTGTGAATTATAACCGACAACCGCTTCAGAAAAAGCGATAGTATTACTCGTACCATCAGTACAGGAAGCCATTGATTGGAACACGTTTTTTCGAAACAAACCACGTGAACGGTTAACAACATCGTTATTACTTGCATCTCCATTTGAGAGACAATAAGAAATTTTAGTTGCTTCTGTTTCACCGACACTAGAAGAAGCGTCGGAAGGACACCTCATCGTTGCAATCGTACCTCTTAAAGGATAACCAACTGCTGTTGACAGATCACCAGAATCGGAACCACCGTGAACCCTCGCATCGGTCCAAGGTAACGGCGAATATGTCCAATCGGTTGTTGCGCTGCAGGCTTGGGTGTTGATAACCAAGTCGTAACGCTGTTGTTGTTCCATAAAGGACCAAAGGAAAAGGAAACCGCTGTATTCAGCGTAACTCCATTTACCTCCGTTATTTTTGACATTGAAAACGATCCAGTTCGCAGAAGCGGGAAAACCGTCTTTAATGTCATGGTAATTGTGTAACGCCAGAGCAAGTTGCTTGACGTTATTGTTACATTGTGAACGTCTTGCGGCTTCTCGTGCTGCCTGAATTGCCGGTAACAGTAACGCAATTAACACACCGATAATCGCAATAACCACAAGAAGTTCGACCAATGTAAAGCCGAACGGTGAAGAGCGGAGAAGAGTTAAAAAGTTTGTCGAATATCGTTTAGAATGCGACCACTTCTTACTACAGAGTGCCCCCCCCCCCCTGCTTTTCCTGGATTATCCATTTTAACATTGGATATTTCGCCAAATTTAATAGGGGTTTTTCCAATAAAATCAGGAGATTTTTTACAAAGTTTTTCATTGTTGTGTTCCTTATTTGTAAGGTTTCTTTGAAATAACCACACGATTCGTTCACCGCAAAACAGCACGGCAAAAAAACGTATCGCAACTGAATGCACCACAGTATAATCAAACCCCGCCATATTGTCAATTGGTATTTTGCTCTTTTCTAAGAAATTTAACAACTGTACCTTCCTAAAAATAATTTTTTCCTTATAAATCTTATAAATCTAAGATACCATAACAATTCCATCAATTTTGCGATTGTGTCCCGTCAGAAATACATTATAATATGAAATTGTCGTTTTTAACTTCAATAAATTAACTGAAAACCGTAATCGTGTAAAATTTTCGTATTGGACATGATAAAAAGATTCGTATTAGCGGGTTTATTTCTTTTAATTTCCGGTGTTTTTTTATTACCGGTTTGTGCTCAGGTTTCGGAATCGGATTTGAATCGAGTTGTGTCGCGCGGGTTAAACTGGTTGGCGTCAAATCAATCCCGTCGCGGTAGTTGGGACGCAAACGGCTCTTATCCGTCGGCAATGACAGGAATGGCCGGTGTCGCATTGCTCGCTGAAGGTTCCACCGCAACACAAGGTAAATACGCTTCAAATATTCGTAGCGCCGTCGAATTTCTTGTTCGGCGTTCACGGCAAAATGGTCTGATTGGCGACAATACCGATGACCGTTACACTTATGGTCATGGTTTCGGTTTACTTTTTTTGTCCCAAGTTTTCGGTGAAGAAGAAGACGAATCGCGACGACATGAACTGATTGATGTAATGACAAAAGCAGTTCAGTTTTGCGGTCAGGCTCAAACCAAAGCAGGAGGTTGGGGTTACGTCAGCGCAAAAGATGGTAACGATTTCGACGAAGGTTCGACAACAATCACACAAGTTCAGGCGTTACGTAGTTGCCGGAATGCCGGAATTCCCGTGCCAAAAGAAATTATTGATAAGGCAATCGGGTATATTCACCGCTGTTCGATTCAACAGGGCGAAGGCGGCGTTCAGTACAATATTCATGGCGGCGGCGGTCGACCTCCAATCAGCGCAGCAGCAATCGCATGTTTGTTCAACGCCGGAGAGTATGACGATAAATTTGTACCGAATTTATTAAAATATTGCGACAAAAATCTCGGCAATATTTCAAGCAATAACGACTACGGACATTGGCATTACGCTCATTATTATTTTGCACAAGTGAAATACCGGCAAGGCGGTAAAGATTGGCTCGAATACCGTAACCGATTATTTAAACGAATTATATCAGAAGCCGGCAGTGACGGTTCCTGGTCGCAAGGTTATATCGGCAAAGTCTATACAACCGCAATCAATTTGACCATCTTGCAACTCGAAAACGGTTCTTTACCGATTTATATGCGGTAACAAAATTTGGTAACTGCCTGTTTTTAGTCCGCAGATTATGCAGATTTTCACAAATTCGCAAGCGGAATTTTTTACCGAAACGGTAATAGACCAACATTTAGGATCAAATAATTTGTTCTCTTTTCGTCTGTTTCGTAATGCTCAAAAAAAATAATCCCTAAATATCTGAGAACATCAGCGTAATCTGCGGACTAAATATCCGTGTTTCTGTTTATTGTTAAAAGTTAGGGCGTTTCAGAATTTCGGAAAGAATAACCGCCTGACGTAATCCTTCAGAATCGGCGATCATTTCCTTCACATTAAGAGCCAATGGTTGCGGTTGAGTTTCGGAAGAAACCGGCGGTGTATCGTAAATTCCGGTCAGACTTTCCAGTGTTGGTTTGACAATGGGAGTGATGGATGAGGTGATAATTTGTGATGAATTGAAAGTTCCGGTGACGGTTTCAAAACGGGAACCTTCACCTTGTGGACCAAGTTCCCGACTCAAAATTCCGCGTGATTTCCGTGTGTGTTCCGATGCCGTTTCGGTCGTAAGAGTTTGTTTTCGGGGACTTCGTTTGCGTTCACGAGGACGTTTGGTCGTTTGGGAAAGCGAAACAGAATTCAGCGGATCATTCAACTCAGTGTTTTGTATCGGTTTTTGTAATCGTTTTTCTGTGCCGGTTTGTTGGACGGAACGAGTGTCAAAATACGCTTTGAGAATCTGAGCAATTACAAGCAATGCAAAAATAACAATTCCTATAATTTGCTCTCCGCCTCCCTGACTCCACAGCGGTTCAATAATGTAAACACTCATAATAATAAAATCGGTTGTGAAAAAAGGACATTAAGTAATTGTTCACATAAAATCAAGAAATTGGCAACAATAACCAAATTAGGAATATCAATTTTCGATAAGCCTAAACAATAAACAAGGTAATTATTCTAAACAATAATTTTGTCTGTGAATAGCCTTTTACCCCAAAATTTTTCTGTAAATGCGCAAAATACGGATATTTTTTAGCATTTATATTAGGCTGGTATTTTAAAATGGATAAAATTTCAACAGAGTTTGTGATTTTAAGCAACAAACGTGATAGACGATAAAAGTATGACGCAAATACTTCAAACAAACAGCACATGACACCAATAACATATACAAATAACGTAATCATTGCACAGAAACGTTACTATCGGCAACGGCATTGGATACAATTATTATCGTATTGTGGATATTTTCATTGTTGGAGTGCGGTTGTTGTTGGACTCAACGAGATGTTCTACCGGTTGGGAATGTTTTGAATCGGTGTTGTTGGCGGATGTTTTCGGATCATTGGGACTCCAGTGAGCAACCTGTTGGATAATTCCCTCTTGAGTGTCTCCCTGAATTTTCCGGTTCTCCCAATTGTTTTTCGCCATAAATTCAGTTTGCTCAAGCTTGCCGGGTAAATAAACCGCCGCTTGGGAACTCACAACCGAAGAACCCACTTCAGGAATATAACGGACTATTAAGGATACCTTTTTGGTCTTGCCGTCTGCACCCTCCGAATCCCAAGGAATCCAAAAATTGTATGACGGTCCCAGTTTCGATTTGGAATAAAGTTTTTTGATATCGTCTTTGTCGAAAAGATAACTCCGTGTCGGAGCGTTATCATCCGGTTTTCGGTTTTCTTCGTCGAACGCATAAACAACAATATTGCCGTTAATTTTGATAGGTTTTTTCGATTCCTGATCGTAAAAATAAACTCGTCCGCCAAAACCGCGTTGCGGTTCCAATCCGGTTTCATGTTTGACCGCCGGCTCCCACACCGCCACCGCCTGGGCAGGCGGTCCCGCCGGCTTCAACACCGATAAATCCGGTTTTCGCCAGGATGTCCCCGAACAACCCATGAAAGTAAATACCATCAAGAAAAATAATAAACATTGAAATTTGAAAATTTTGTTCAAAGTCATCGTCTGAATCCTGTTTTGAATCTGGTTAACGTTTGGGAAATGTTTTGGAAAAATAATCGTAAATATTTCAGCGGAATTTTTGTTTTTCGATTTTCACCTCGATTTCACCTCGATTTCACCCCGACAGGGGTGTGATTTTCATAACCGCAGGTCATCGACCTGCGGACTCGTACAACGAACAAACCTCTGTCTGAAAGACAGAATTTTAATAATTCTAGTTTGTACGATTCAGCTCGTTTAGTTTCGCCTTTCAGGCGAGGTTGAGGTGAGGTATTGACCGTAGGTCGCGCTTCGCTTGACCTACGGTTATGAAAATTCCACCCCTTCGAGGTGAAGAACCCAAAATAATAATTCCACTGATATATTACCAAAAAACTAATTTGTGACAATGTGAAATATAAATCAAAAGTACGTGTAATTATCATAATTGTAATTATCATAATATTAAAAAGATTTAACGATTCGCAGAAGGAGAACAAACAAAATCTTCCGAATACATTGATTCGCCCATTTGTTGAAGAGCATTATTAAATCGGTGAAAAGATCGCATTGGCGGTTGACGTTTTAAAAGCAATTCAATGTCAATTTCTTTTGCATATTTAATTTGATCTACAACTTCGCTGTAATTATTTTGGGTAAGTAATTCGATTTCTTTTTTGGCGTCACGAGGATGTTTTTCTAGATCCTTATTAACCGTTTTCTCTGCAAAAATCGGATGTCCGGCAAGAATCCAGGATTCAAATTCCTGCATAGCAAAGACAACCGCAAAAGAGTAAGTTCGACCTGCACGAGTTTTTTTTGACGCCAAATCTACTATGTAACGACCAGTTGTTACCGGACAAAATTCTTGACGACCCGCCAACGTCAATATTGGTTTGGTAAGATCACCGTCAAGTAACAATAAAACGCCTCCCAATTCTGAACGATTTTCAACCGCCTTGAGAAATCGTATCAATTTGATTTTGTCTTCACCGTCTTTTGGAGATAAAAGTGCATTAACATCGCCGACTTTCATAACCGCTTTATCAATGAAAAACGGCAACACAGAATCAGGGAAACGCTGTCGTAACACTTTTGACGTAAGATTTTGTACTGATTTTACATCTCCTTCACCTTCAACCATAAGTACCAATCTTTTCATACGGTTTGACCCTCCAATGCAACCGGAGGAATGATTAAAGGATCAATTCGTGCGTCGTCAACAGTCAACAATTCACCTAAATTCAATAAAAATTCCTGTAATGATTTCATCTGATCCGGCGCAACCAAACCAATGCGGGTTATTCCTTCTTCCATAACAACAACACGCAACGATTCCAGCTCAAAACTATTTAACAAATCAGGACTATGTGTTGTTAAAATAACCTGACCTTGACCGGATTTCGGGCAATTTTTCATCTCGTCGGCAAGTACGGCAAAAGCGGCAGGATAAAGTCCTTTTTCCGGTTCTTCAAAAATCATCGTTTGCTTCGGCGGCGATTGATGAAACGCAAGCATATAAGCAAAGAAACGCCGGCAACCTTCCGATTCACAGGATAATTCCAAAACAATCGGATGATCGCCGAAACAATGCGTTACTATAATTTCACCGGAACGACCGGACTGTTGGTCAATCATTTGGATCGAATCATTCAAAAAACGCATTGATTTGTTAATATGATCCCACGAAGAAAGACGCGTCAAGTCGTGCCGAAGTTCACCAAAAATAGCGTTCGTATTTGTTCCATTATCAAGCAGTCCGTTTGTGGTGTTCTGATTATTACCTTCACGACAAACGCTTCCGGGAAAATCGTAACAACCAATACCTTCTGAAAGCGCAATTGATGCAATAGATATTTTTTGAATACCTTTGATACGATTAAGACAAACCGCGTTAGACAGATAAATTGTCGGAGTAATATCAGGCGTGACAATCCATTTGCCCTTCGCTTGATGGAAAAGTACCTCATTCTCAAAAGATAATTTTTCTTCCTGAATAAAATTTTTATCAAAATTGAATTTAATCGAATAGGTGAAAATGCCCGACAATTGCGAAACATCAAAAGAGATTTCGTATTCCAATAAGGAAGAATTTGTTTTGTTGGTAATCGGTAGAATATTGGCTTTAGTATAGTTGAAAACTTCTCGCTGATTGAGTAAACAATCCCGCAGAAATCGAATAGCATCGACGAAATTACTTTTACCGGTTCCGCTTCGACCAACCAAAACTGTTACCGGTTCAAGTTCGACGTCAATGTCCAAACTGCGGAAATTTTTAATTTTAATGCGATTTATCATAATTGTTGTACCTTTTTTAAGGTTTTTTTAAAACAGTGATTTATGTTTGGAGATTATTATCAGATTCTACTCCGAATAGCGGTATTTTCAAGAGACGCTGAGTTTTTAGGGAAATTCCTATTGACAATACCGAATAAGAAAATTATCATAACCGGTTAATTGTTGCGATTCTGTTTTTTGTGTATTTGTACGTTAAAAATCGAATCAGCCCAATAGTTGAAATCTTACAATTTTATCGGAAAGATGATAATCTTGAACATGTTACGTAAATCATTTGTTAATTTGTTGTTCGCGGTAACTATTTTTTTTGCGGCACTGTTTTTTTCATCGGTGGTGTATTCTCAGTTTGATTTTGGAACAGATACGAACGCCCCAGTTGGAACCAATGAAAAAAAGTTCGTGAACGGCGGACCCAAACGCGGAAACAGTCAACGACAAATTTGGCGGGCTGGAATTATTATTGAACCCGGTTCTCAAATTGAGGAAGCCAGAGTGAGTATTCCGGTTCCTATGGATTGGTTTGAGCAGGAAGTTTTGAAAATTGATGAAGAAAAACTTGATGCCGCTCTTTCAAATAATATTCGATACAAGATCGTCAGCAACGGTGCCAAAGAAATGATTCTCACACTTGGTCGAATGCGTTCGCACCGCAAGGTTGAAGTGATTGTCAACTTTGAACTTCTGAATTACGAACTCTTGCCGCCTGACAATTCGGAAGATTATGTTATTCCGAAACGCACTCCGCACGGATTAGAACCTTATCTCAAAGAAAGTCCAACCATTGAATGTAATAAATTGCAATTTGTTAAAATGTTCAACGAAATCACCAAAGAGAAAACAACCGATTGGGATAAAGTTGAATCTCTTTACGCTTTTGTACAAAACAATGTGCAATATGACGAATCCGGCAAAAATCAACCAGCCAAAGGAGCATGGGCAGTAATCAATATGCCGGAAGGAACTTGGAGTGGTGATTGTAAAGACATGAGTTGTTTATTTGTTGCTCTTTGCCGTGCGGGAAAGATTCCGGCGAGGATTGTCCGGTTGCCGGAGCACTGTTACGCAGAATTTTATCTTGAACTAAAACCGGAACTGACCGCCTCAAATTCCTCTGGACATGAAACAAAAAAACCAACAGTTCCTCAGGGATTTTGGTTTCCATGTCAGGTTTCCGGTTCCTACTCCTTCGGCGGTATTCCCGAACGGCAACCCATTTTACAAAAAGGCGATTCGTTTCCCGACCCAAACAAAGCTCCCAAAGGTAAAACACTTTTTCTAAAAGAGTGTTTCGAAGGTTCCTTAATATCAGGAAGTCCTCCGCCAAAATTTCATTGGATTCACGAAGTTAAAGTAAAATAATGGTAATATATCAGTGGAATTATTATTTTTACGCATTATTCAGCCGCATTATTC
>JAITBS010000055.1 GCA_031283515.1 Planctomycetaceae bacterium | reverse complement strand
GAATGCTCCCACGAAAACGACGGCTTGCTCAAATGTGCGGGCGGCGCAACTATTGGAGCGAACTGTTAGAACGTATTCGCGATAGTTATTCTTTGGAAAAGTATCGCCTTGCAGAATGGGAACATAATCTGATTATTCAGAATATTTTGCCAAATTAACACCCTAACTGCTTTATATTGTTTACTTTTGCGGATGTTGACGATAAACGGGAATAGTGTTAATTTTTTCAGAATGTTTTCACTAACAATTATTCTTATTCTTCAATTATGAGTATTTCTGCAACAACTTCTCATGTTTACGTCAATTATTCGTCCTTCTTCTTGCAAGGTAATAATAAAACGTTTTCGACATTACAAGCAGCAGTTGCCAACTATAGCAATAACACCTCGCAAGGGAATAACGCTACTGTATCAACATCGGATATTTTAGACCTTTCACAGGAAGGTCTCGCCCAATCTCTTGCGTCACCATCGATTGCCGCCGGAACAACCGATAACACCGAAACAGCTACAGAAACAGTGAATAATGTCACTCTCGGAACTCCAGAACTCTCCGAATCAGAACGCGTTGAAACAATTCGTGTCAATAAAAATGCCGTTCTGGAAAGAGTTAATGAAATATTAGAGGAAAAGGGTATCGAACTCTCGGAAAATCAAGCGTTCGATTTAACCGCCAATTTTCTCGACGGCACATTATCAGTAACCGGAATCGAAGATGCCGAACTTGCCGCAACAGTAAATGAAGCTCTCGCCGGTGATGAAGAACTCCTCGACCTAATGAAAAAAACACGCAATGAACTCGGATTGGCAGAACCCGCCAACACTGTATCACGGAACTTCACCATCGGATTCGATTCAATGCTCGAAACTCCAGCAGGTACGGAACTTGAATACAAAATTGATCTGTTCGTCAATCAACCAACCGCGTTGCCGGAAGAAACCGCCAATACCGAAATTGCAAATACTGAATCCCTTGAAAATACAGACTCAACAACATCACCAACCGAACAATTGACTTTTTATCTGTCAATTCTCCTTTCAAATAAAACAAATTCCGATTTAGACCTTCTTACAGCTCTGGAAAATAATAAAAGTTCAGAAAACAAAAAAGATTCAAAACTTGAAAATACTCAAGAAAACAACAAGGAACAAGAAAATAACGAAGAAACTGTTCAGACCAAAACACCCGATTTTATTCCCGATGAAGAACAACCGGTTGAATTACCGGTTGAAACGGTATCGGCAATATTTCCTTCTTCCGTTTTCGGTTCGTATTTCCAAGCCGGTTCGGTTATTGAAATCGGTGCGGACGGCGTAACACTCGATTGGAACTTGCAATTCAGCAATTGGAGCAACTCCGCCAATACCGCCAATAACACAACAAATAACTCAGAATCATCCAATAAAATACAACAAATTTTCGAGACTCTTAATATTACCGGTTCCGCATTCTATGCGTATGATTCGCAAAATCCGCAAAGTTTTGAAGAACAAGCCGCAGAGTTTCAATCACAGTTTGTCAACGGATTTTCACAAGGGTTGAAATCCTCTTGGGCTGAAAATTTTATAGCACAAAACGGTCTTAATTTGTTGGGCATTTTTACTTAACAATTCGTAATAATTCAGCGGAATATTTGTAAAAAGTCGATTGATACTAATAGGTAACCTTTGCCGAAGGGTTTTTACACACGGTCATACCAATTGGTTTTTAATTGCAATTATTCGGTAGATTTTTTTGTCCGCAGATGACGCAGATTTTTTCAGCGAAAACCTGTGTAATCTGTGAGATTGTAATCAGCGGACAAGGATTTCACTGAATAATTACCAATAATTTACAATTACCAATCTACAATTATTATGTCATCAGAAACGGAAATTGTTGACTCGGGAATGTCCGATTGGTTTTTGACATACGGGGATTTGATGTCGTTGCTGTTATGCTTTTTCGTCATGCTTTACGCAATGAGTACGCTCCAAGTTCCCAAAATTCAAGCCGCTGTTGAATCGTTTCGCGGCGGATTAGTTAAACAAGAACAAGAGAAACAACAACAAGAAAAACAAGAAAAACAAAAGCAACACGAAAATCAAACAACAACAACAACAACAACAACAGCAATCTCACAAGGAAACAAAACCTGTTTTCAAACAACTTATTCCGATGAAAAATCAGTGAAGGGCGGAGTGATTCGTTTTGCGGTCAACAGTGATGAACTCAATGATGAAACCAAACGTCATCTCAACCTGTTAATAGAGGAACTTTCCGGTGTACCGTTTAAAATCCTGATCACCGGTCATGCCGAACCCGACGAACAAGGAACCTATCGTGATTCGATGGATTTATCTTACAGTCGGGCGGTTAATGTTTGGCGTTATTTTGTTTCCAAAGGGATGAATCAAGATGATTTTCGGATTCACGCCGCCGGTTCTTCGGAACCGATTGAAATGGAAGAAATGGGTTCGCAATTGATCAATATGTGTGCCGATATTAAGATTATTGCAAATACATTTCGAAACGAAGAGAAAAAAAATGTCGGCAATAACTTAAAATATCTCCGATTTTGATATTTTCCTCTTTTCCGATGATGATAAAATTGTTAAACTATCCCTGTTAGGAGGTAAAAATATGGCTAAAGAACAGAAAGCAAAACCGGAACCGGAACCAATTACTATTGCGGAAGAGACTCCGCCGCCGCCGAAATCGTACCGAATTCATATTTTGCTTGGTTTGGTGATCATTGCTTTGGCGGAGACAACTTTTTTATTTTTCATGCTCCCGTCACAGGAAAGAATTAAACGAGACCTCACTGATATACGAACAACAGTTGTTAACCCCGATATTTTTAAGCCGCCAACAGAAATAACTCCTCCAACAGACTTACAAAAAGAACCGCTGGTAGAAAAACCACTCGGCGATAAATTTAAGGTTCAAAGCACACGTCAGGGACCAGAACAGATTACCGATGTTTTCAGTGGGACAATTATAGTACAGATTCTGAAAAAGGATGAAACTGCTTTTGACAAACTTTATGCTGAACGTCAGTATGCGATTCGGGATGCGGTAACAGTTGTTTTGCGTGCTTCGACGCTTGAGGATCGCAATCAGGTTTCCCTGATAACAATCAAACGAAATGTGAAAAAGGCAATTAATGAAGTATTAGGAATTTCTTATGTTCAGGGGGTACTTTGTCCAGACCCATCTGTTGAAATGATTTAAGTAAAACACGAGCAGGAACAAAATACAAACAGGAACAAAACAATGGGCGGTGATAATGTTTTAGATCAAAATGAAATTGAGCGTTTACTTGGTGGTGGTGCCCCTTCTCCGTCTTCGGCACCGGAACAGTCTTCGTCAACATCTTCATCACCGGCATCGGGTTCGGAATTAGGTGCGAGCGGCATATTGAACCAGAGCGAGTTGGATGCGTTGTTTGGTGCGGTTTCGTCTTCTCCGTCGGCGTCAACGAGTTCTTCGGCGAGTTCTCCTGCCAAACCGTTGGATCAATCGGAATTGGATTCTTTGTTTGGTGGTGGAGCGACAACTCCGCCCAAACCTGCTGCAACAACAACTCCAAAACCGACACCAACTCCGCCCAAATCTCAATCCAATAGACCAACAGCGTTTGTACCGCCGCCATCTCCAATTCCGGAATACAAAGAAAATATGGGGGCATTTAGTGAGCCGGAGGACGAAGAAAATGTTCCGCGTGGCGATATTGATTATCTTCTGAAGCGGGCTGATGATTCTTTACGTTCTATTGCGAGTACGCCGATGGATTTACCGACTGAGGTGATTGAATTTCAGTTTCCGGAATTTGGCGGAACGGTTCCCAGTACAGAACACGCAACTCTGGATCAAATCAGCGAAGTCGAATTGGATGTCAAAATTGAGCTTGGTCGAACGAATATGTACCTTGAAGACGTATTGAAACTTCGTAAAGGTTCAGTGGTTCCGTTGGACAAGATGGCGGGTGATGCGGTGGACATTTTCATCAATGGACGGCTTTTGGCGCGAGGTGAAGTTTTGGTTATGAACGAAAACTTCTGTATTCGTGTTGCCGAACTCCTCGCCGGTGCCATTCCAATGGAATAAGATAGTAGTGGTAGTTGATAGTGTTACAGGCGGATTACTAACATTTTGCATTCATTATTTTAATGTAGTAACGATTTATATTAAACAATTCCCATCGCGGCAGCGAATTCCAATGGTGGTAGGCGGCCTTTCGCCGAAAGGTTTTCACCTACGGCCGCAACGGTTGGTTTGGTTAACGATTCAATTGTGTTACACACTGTTGTTTTTTAGTAACGATTCAGTGGAATTTCGCTCTTCACTCCGAAGAGGTGAAGATTACAAAATAATAATGCCGCTGAAATATTACAAAAAGTATTATCGAA
Organism: Planctomycetaceae bacterium; assembly: GCA_031283515.1. Classification (GTDB taxonomy): domain Bacteria; phylum Planctomycetota; class Planctomycetia; order Pirellulales; family Thermoguttaceae; genus WRKP01. The sequence continues at coordinate 3,188 of JAITBS010000055.1, read as the reverse complement.
CAGTATGTAATCAAGATGTAGGCAACCTTATGGTGAAAGATTGCCTACTGTTGGTTTATTACCGAGAGAGGTTATGTGTTATTTTTGAGAGATTTCTATTTTGCGCGGTTTAAGTATTTCCGCTTTCGGCAAATGCACCGTCAGAATACCATCACCATAATGTGCTGATATTTCTGCGGCATTGACCGATTCACCAATTCTAAACGCACGATAATAATCAGCCGGTTCAAATTGCCGATATCGGTCAATACGTTTTTGGTTTTTTTCATCAGGAACATCCATAAAACCACGAATCCGTAATTCCCCCTGATGAAATTGAATATCTACATTTTCCTCTTTGATACCAGGCATATCAGCTTCGATTAGATATTCGTTTTCATATTCACTAATATCAACCGGCGGAATACGAAACGATTTTTCCGGAACAGTTGATTCCTGATTGGTTTGAAGTGCCGTATTATTTTTTGTTTCAACTAGTGACATTGTTATTCTCCTTTCTGTTTCTTTATTTTAATATTTTAAAGTGGTTATTGAGGAACAATTTGTTACAACAAGCCGTTTTATTTTGGGCTTACTGTAATTTTTTGTACTTTTGCTTCTTCCGGTTTACGGAGCCGAACGCAAAGAACTCCCGATTCGATAGATGCGTCCAATTCTTTCGGTGCAGAATCCAGCGGCAATGTTATTGTCCGTACAGTGTTACCGAAAGTCCGCTCACGCCGAAGATAACGTACATTTTTCGATTCATTCTCGTGCGGACCTGTAATCTTGACCTGCAATTCTGTTCCAATAATAGACAGGTCAATTTCTTCCGGTTTAATTCCGGGAACTTCCATCTCAACGTAAAAAGCATCTTCATCTTCCCAGACATTCGTTGCCAATTCACCCGAACTGAGCGAACCAAAAAGTCCTTCTGATTCATTGAGGGACGGCATCGAAAAGAATTGGTTCAACCGGCGAAACAATTCCCGAGAAAATGGATACGGATAAACCAGTTCTGAGTACATAATTGTCTCCTTTCTTAAAAATAGGTTAATGGTTAAACAGTTTTGTATTGTACAGCGAATACATATAACAAATTTCATGCCAATTTTTTAAAATCATTTTAACCCTTGAAATTCAAGGGTTTATGAATATTCATTTGCCAAGAGTTTTCTAAAGAATCTGTCATTTTGGCAGAAAGAACGGTATTAAAAACCGGATAACCATGTTCACATACTGAACGATTTGTTTCGTTTTTTGTTGGACAAACAAACGAATGGCAGAGTCTGCAAATTACGCAGATTTTTAGTCCGTAGTTTTTTGGGGATTATTTTTTTTGAGAATTGCGAAACAGACTAAGTACGCGATTCCTTTCAATAAACTTTTTAAAAATTCTACGAAATTCTACGAAATTCTACGAAAATCGGTGTAATCTGCGGACTATTTGAACGATATATTGGAGCGATTAATAAAATAGGCAGTTACATAATTTCGAGTTCGGCTAATTCGTTTTTCTCGAAATTTAAGAGCAATTGGGTTTAAAAAATTGCTCTTGACAAAAGAATCGTTTTTCGCCATGATTCGTTTTGCCCGAACTCTGTAATTTCAGAATATTTTGTTAGACGATCAAATCTGTGGGATAAAACAATGATAACATCAATAGTGTTTTTAGACGGGAAGATGGGGATTTATATTTATTATATTTGTTTGAGTGTTTGTGTATTTATTCTGCCGCTCAATGCCCAAGAGTCCGGCTGGAACGGTTATCAATCACAGGAAAAAAATATCGAACCGGAAACCCCATCCGTCAATTTGGAAAAAAAACAGTTTTATTTGTTACGAACCGGTTTTCTGACGGAAGGAACCGCCACAAATGACGGAAAACAATATCTGCTCAAAACCAATTTCGGTACAATGTCTGTTCCTGTCGGCAATGTGGAATTTGTTGGAGCAACACGGGAAGATGTTTATCACTATAAGAAGGGATTCACGAATGATCGGGATTGTAAGGAGTTGATAAAACTGGCTGAATGGTGTTTCAATAATAAGTTATCGCAACAAGGTATTTCGGAATATCAACGGGCATTGCAAGCAGCACCCAACACCGTTTTAGCTGATGTCATTCGAAAACGTCTGGAGACGTTACAAAATTCAACTTCAGAACCAACCGGTTTATCAGGTGTTCGTGTTATGGTTCCCAAATCTTCGGAAGAATCGGACAACATCGAAATTAACAGTCGGATGAACGGAATTTCCAAACCGATTGTTGATGTTTTTGCGAAAAAAGTTCAACCGGTACTTGTTTCCCGTTGTGCTGCAACGGATTGTCATGGTTCAAGCAGTGAGAACCAGTTCAAACTGAGTATTCCCAGCCACACACTTGGCAACACCACTTATCGTAATCTTCGGTCGGTTCTTCAATGGGTTAACCTTGATTATCCGACGGAAAGTCAATTACTTTCGGTATTGGTTTCTTATCATGGCGGTACGAAAGCAGCATTTAGTGTTGAATCGACTCAATATAACAATATTGTCCAATGGGTTCGGTTAGCGGCGAAAGAATTACCAAACGAGTATCGCACACAATCTTCTCAAAACGAATCGAAGTTTCCATTGAAGGAAGATGTTTTACCTCCGGCACTCCGTAATGCGATTCTTCAGGAAACCTCAGTAACATCTCCAGAAAATCCCGATTCCATTCCAGTCAAAACAAATCAGGTAATCCCGTCAAATTACTCGCCAACCCGTTTGAATTTTCCAAATTCCTCTAATTCGTTACCACAAAAAACTCCGTCATTGGATTTACCGTTGGCAACCGATTCTATAAAAGACCCGTTTGATCCTCATATTTTCAATATCCGGTATCACGGAACCGTCAATCATTCTGAAAAACCGTGAACAGATTCAATTTTCGTAATTATTCAGTGGAATACAAAACAAACTAAATAACAAAATAGACGAAAAATTTTTGTTTAACCTTTTTTCGCATATTGGGAATCTCTAAAAATTAATTTTAACCACAGAGGACACTGAGAACGCAGAGAAAATTTTAATTTGAATCAAGATATAATTTAAATTTATGTAATCTATCAGTGGAATATTCGTCAATTTGTTTACCAATGGGCTCCAAAGGTAGCCAACGTTTCGCCGAAACGTTTTAAACAATACAATACGGCGTACTCGCCGACTTGCCCCTGTTGACGGAC
>JAITBS010000039.1 GCA_031283515.1 Planctomycetaceae bacterium | reverse complement strand
TGAAAATGGCGCAGGTTAGTTAATAGTTGATAGTGAATAGTGAATAGTTGCGCAAGCGGAGTAATACCGTTTTGGTAAATTAGGACGCTTGCGACACTATTCACTATTCACTCATAACTATTCACTAACACCGACCGCATTCTCATGTGAAAATGGCGCATTCTCATGTAAAAATGGCGCATTCACATGTGAAAATGGCGCATTCTCATGTAAAAATGGCGCATTCTCATGTAAAAATGGCGCATTTTCATATGAACCTGCGCCATTTTCATATGAAAATGGCGCAGGTTAGTTAATAGTTGCGCAAGCGGAGGTAGCCAATGTTTCGCCGAAACGTTTTAAACAATACGGCGCACTCGCCGGCTTGACCCTGTTGACGGACGGAAATGAAGAACTCACGGCGCATATCTCCATAACAAAAAAAAAACTCATTTATCAGAAGAATTATTATTGGCGGCTCTTCACCCAAAAAAGGAGAGGTATCGAAAAACAAAAATACAGCCGGAATATTACCAAAATTTATACAACACTTGACAAAAATTTTAAAATATGTTACCTTGTTTTCCCGTTGCATTTTTTGCCGTTCTCTCAATTCTTTACAATACTATTAAGGAGTGTTACCATGACAAGAGTTTTCCGATGTTGTTCGATTGGTGTATTGGTATTATTTGTTGGAATTTCGTTTGCCTTTTCTCAGGACAATAAATCACCTTATCAAATTCGAGTTCGTGCCGAACAAGAATCGGCAATTTACAAAAAAGGAGAACCAGTTGTTTTTCAGGTAGGGTTGACGGAAAACAACAAACCACTCGCCGGAAAAGAACTCGCTTATCTCATTCAAGGGGATGGAAATTTTGAAAAAAAAGGAACCCTAATCACCACCGATTCTCTTGCAGTTATCGAAACCTCGTTGAACCGTTCCGGTTTTTTGAAGTGTACGGTTCAATGGAATGACGCCCCAGGCGGTCAGATTTCCGCAATGGGCGGTGCCGGAGTTGATCCGCTCGAAATCAAAGCCGAAACTCCCGAACCTAACGACTTCGACTCCTTTTGGAATGCCAAAAAAGAAGAACTCGACAAATTACCAATGAATCCAAAACTTGTTCCCGTGCCGGCAGAAAAAGTAAATAAACCGGAAATTCAAGTGTTTGATATTAAAGTTGATTGTCTGGGCGGTAAACCTGTTTCAGGTTATTTAGCAAAACCAGTTGACGCAAAACCCCAATCATTGCCCATTCTTGTCTCCTATCACGGAGCCGGAGTACGAAGTGCCAATATGCCAATTAATGACGCCATACACAATGTCTTAGCATTGGATATAAACGCACATGGAATTGAAAACGGTCAACCAGCAGAATTTTATACCGCATTAGCCAACGGTGAACTCAAAGATTATCGAACCGCCAATGGAAACAATCGCGAGAAAATCTATTTCGCCGGTATGTTTCTTCGAGTAATTCGTTCGCTGCAATTTATGAAATCGCTGCCGGAATGGGACGGCAAAACAATTGCGGTTATCGGCGGAAGTCAAGGCGGCGGGCAAGCTCTTGTTGCTGCCGGAAGTGATCCCGCGGTTACCTTTTGTGTTGCTTATGTTCCTGCAATCTGTTATCCCACCGGTGATATTGAAGGAAATTTTGGCGGTTGGCCCGGTTATTTACGCGGAAAAACAAAAAATACCGCCGATCCGGAAGTTGTAAAAACTGTTCCCTATATCGACGCCGCTCATTTCGCACGGCGTATCAAAGCGGAGTCAATACTGTCAACAGGTTTTATTGATTACACCTGCTCACCAACATCCGTCTATGTCGCCTACAACAATATAACAGCTCCGAAACAAATTTTCCCAACCCCAGAATCAACCCACGCTGTTCCACCACAAACACATGAAATTACCCGCAAATTGCTTTGGGACTATATCGAACGGAACCGTGTTCCGAAAACAGAATAACAAAACATAAGATACTGTACATTGGCTATTCAAAACTATTTTATGTTGTGTAACCGCATCGAATTGCCGAAAATGATCCGGATTTTGACTATTGAAACGACTTGTGATGAAACGGCGGCGGCAGTGGTTACCGATTCGCTTGATGTTTTGGGCAGTGTGGTTGCATCGCAGGATAAATTGCATCGGAAATTCGGCGGTGTTGTGCCGGAAATTGCTTCCCGTGCCCATTTGGAAAGTATCATTCCTGTTATCGACGAAACAATACAACGTGCCGGAATGGTACTTTCTGATCTTGATGCGGTTGCTGTTGCCAACACGCCAGGGCTTGCCGGTTCGTTGCTTGTGGGACTTTCTGCGGCGAAAGCTCTTTGTGTTGCGCTAAAAAAACCGCTCATCGCCGTCAATCATTTACAAGCTCATATTTATGCTTGTAAAATTGCGTTTCGGGAAGATCCATTTCCTTGTATTGGTTTGATTGTGAGCGGCGGACATTCGAGTTTTTATCGTTGCGTTACTCCCATTGATTTTACACCGCTGGGCGGAACAATAGATGATGCGGCTGGTGAAGCGTTTGATAAAGTTGCCGCAATGCTCGGTTTACCTTACCCCGGCGGACCATCCATTCAAAAAACCGCCGAAAAAGGAAATCCCAAAGCCTATCTATTTCCGCGATCATTGCTTGATGAACCGGAACGGTTGGGATTTAGTTTCAGTGGTTTGAAAACAGCAGTACGTTATCGGCTTGTCGGTCCCGGTAAAACAACAGAGCCGGCAAGTGTTGCTGCCGGATTATCAGGACAGGAAATTGCCGATATTGCGGCGTCTTTTCAGGAAGCGGTTGTTGATTGTCTTGTCGGCAAGTCGGTTCAGGTATTACGAAAAACCGGTATGAAAACCTTGTGTCTTGGCGGCGGAGTTGCGGCAAACAACCGCTTTCGTCAGAAAATGGAACTCGCCGCACAAAATGAACAAATACGGCTTTTTATCGCTCCAATTACGTTGTGTACCGACAACGCTGTTATGGGAGCCATCGCTATTGAACGCTTTCACGCCGGATTATTTGAACCGCTTGACCTTGACGTTTATCCCGGTCTGATCCGAAATGAATAACAGAATATCTCAGCGGATTTTATGTCTAAACGGTCTCTTTTATTAACAGTTCGTTCGAATACTTAGTTCAAATAGTCCGCAGATTACGCAGATTTTCACAGAGTTTCACAGATTTTTTAAAAAGTTTATTGCAATGGAATAAAATCGTATCTTTAGTCTGTTCTTTTTTCGTCTATTTTATTATTTTGTCCGTTTCACAATTCCCCAAAAAATGATCCGCAAAAAACGGCAGCTTAAGAATCTGCAAAAACCTGTGTAATTCGCGGACTAAAAATCTACGAAAATCTGTGTAATTTGCGGACGAAGAATCTACGAAAACCTGTGTAATCTGCGGACTTTGTTGACAACAATAGGCAGTTACGGATGATACTCTGCGATTCCCAACTTCCCAACTACTTGAAAAATCAATACGTTTAGTTTATACTGGGTGACGTTTGAAAATTCGGAGGGAAACACGTTAGATTAAAATTATTACTATCAATGAATTTTGATTCTTCTGTTAATTTGAACTTGCAGGACACGGATGTTCGTTTGATGCTTGCGGTGCAGCGTGATGATGCTTCGGCGTTTGAAGAGTTGATGTTGCGTTATCAAAATCGGGTTCTTTCATTGCTTCGCCACATGGTTGGAGACCGTGATACAGCGGAAGACCTGACGCAAGATGTTTTTCTTCGGATTTTTCGGGCAAGAAAAAATTATCAGCCGGAAGCCAAATTTACAACATGGCTTTTTACAATTACAAACAATGTCGCTTTAAATGCGTTACGAACCCGTTATCGCAAACCGGAAGTACAACTCAGTTCCAAAAATAATGAAGACGACTTCGATGGTCAGAAACATTTTGCGGAAGACTTAATTCTTGCCAGCAGCGGAACAATTCCGACTCGTCAACTTGATAAACTTGAAATGCGGCAAATGGTTCAATTAGCGGTTGACTCTTTGGGAGAACGCCAACGTATGGCGATATTGCTTCATAAATTTGAAGGAATGAGTTATATTGACATTGCGAAAGCGATGAAAATGACTCCGCAAGGTGTTAAATCTCTTCTTTGCCGAGCCAGATTGAATCTTCGCGATTCCCTACAAGGGTATATTCAACGCGGAAACAAAGTTAAAGGCTAAAATCCGCAAGTTCCAATGGTTATCATTGACGTTGTCCTCCTTGTTTTTTTATAACTATTCGCCGTGATTTTTATTTTTGTTCTTCACCCTGAAGAGGTGAGATTTTCATCACCATAAGTCAAACGCGGTGCGGACTACGGTACCGTAGGCGAACTCTCCACTATCAACTTTCCACGATCAATTACAAAATGGGTATTCGTTTTTTTTGTCCGAATGGTCATAAGTTGAATGTTAAAGAACATTTGGCGGGTAAAGCGGGATTTTGTCCGGAATGCGGAGCAAGACTGATTATTCCGTTGCAAAGTACACGAAAAAGCAGTAAGGAACTTAGTGAACATAAAAAAGATTCCTTGATTGTTGATTCGGTTTCTCCGGCAATCTCTGCACCGCCTGAACAATCGGAGCCCACAGAACAAGTTTCGAAATCTGGAGAAATTACCAATCCGATCTTGCAAGATCAAACAGTGGTTTGGTATATTCAGGTTCCGGGTGGTCAGCAGCACGGACCGCTTACCGGACAAGTTATCCATTCCTGGATTCAGGAACACCGTATCGAACCCACAATGCTCATTTGGCGCGAAGGTTGGGAAAACTGGTTACAAGCAAAAAATGTTTTTACAGAATTGGAAACGATCTCCAATGGATAATCACTTAGGGGCGGTTCTAATCGTAAATATTGCCCCGAACCTGTCATAAATTGTTGCAACAAAGAAGTTTGAGACTGATTTTGTTGATATTGAAGTTTTTTTGTAAGGATTAATTTCTTAACTGATTTTGGGAAAGTGCAGATATTATGCCACACTCGAATTTAACATTAGCGCAATTGACACGTTATTTACATCTTCCGGAAACACAGGTTCGGAAGTTGGTGGATCGCGGTACAATACCAGGTCGCCGAGTGAATGGGGAGTTGGTTTTTTCACGGGAAGAGGTTCATCGTTGGCTTGAAAAACGAATTAGTGTTTCGGACGAGTTGGAATTAGGTCGGGTCGAAGAAGCGTTGGATCGTTCAATTCCGGCTGGCGGAGACAAAGAATTAGTTACAATATCGGAATTGATTCCGTCTGAGGCGATTGCCATACCGCTTGTTGCCAAAACTCGGGATTCGGTAATTCGTTCGATGATTCAGTTGGCGGTTGGTACTGGGTTATTGTGGGACGGCGAAGCAATGGCAGGCGCCGTAAAGGGACGCGAAGAATTACATTCAACCGCGTTAGAAAACGGTGTGGCATTATTACATTCACGCCGTCCGTTGCCAAGTATTTTGGGTGATACTTTTATTGTGTTGGGGAAGTTATCCAAAGGAATCCCATTTGGCGGCGGGTTCAACAACTTGACGGATATTTTTTTTCTGATATGCTCAATGGAAGATCGTATTCATTTGCGAATCTTAACTCGGTTGAGTCGGTTATTGGCATATCCGGATTTCTTAACAAAACTGCGTGAATCGGAAAATGAAAATAGGATTCGGGAATTACTGAAATCGACAGAATTAACAATTTTATCTAAAATACAGGGCGATTAGCTCAGTTGGTTAGAGCGTTTGGTTTACACCCAAAAGGTCGGCGGTTCGAACCCGTCATCGCCCAATCTGTTTTTCATCGAAAGGTCGGTAACCCTTCTCCGAAAAGTCATAACAATTGATTCTGTAATTGCATCCGTTTGGGGAGATTGTTGTTGCAAGAACTTTTCGTAAACGGATATAACTATTCAGTTGTGATTTTATTTTGTAACTATTGGGTGAAAATGTTCTTCTTCCCCCTTTCAAGATGACGAAGAAAAATGAAAAATGCGGCGGAATAGTTACAAATAAAACAATTACACCTGAATCTTTCAATTTCACCCCCCATTTTCTGTTTTCTGTTTTCCGATAGAATTAGTATGAAATGAATATCCTGCTTGCTTTGGAAACAACAGAAAAATACGGTAGTGTTGCACTCCTAAACGGAAAAGACATTCTTGCGGAAATCCAATTGTCGCAAGAATGGCGTAGTTCGCGAACGCTCGCACCTGCAATTAATTCGTTGTTTCAAGAAACAGATATCGTTCCGAATAATATTACGGTTGTTGCTGTTGTGGTTGGTCCTGGTTCGTTTACCGGACTACGGGTTGGAATTACAACGGCTAAAATATTTGCTTATGCAGTAGGAGCGGAAATTGTCGGTGTTAACACATTCGACACTATCGCCGAAATGTGTTCTCTTTTTAGCAACAATTATCTTTCTATCGGAGTTGACGCCCAACGCGGTGAGGTGGTTGCTGCCTTGTTCAAAAAGACAGAAAACAGCTACAAAATCGTCGAACAACCAAAATTAATTCGTGTTACTGATTGGTGGGAACAAGCGGAACGTTTGGAAAATGTAGTGTTTACCGGACCTGTTTTGGAACGTTGGGGTAGTAAAGCACCTCAAACGGTACTTTTAGCAAATGAACAGTTTTGGTTTCCGAAAGCTTCCGCCGCCGGAATAATCGCCGCGAAACGAATTATCCGCAAAGATGTTACAGAAAATTGTTGGTCACTCAAACCGGTCTATTCCCGATTAAGCGCAGCAGAAGAAAAAAATAATATTCCAACAGAATTTTTATTTGAACCACAATGATTAAATGTAAAAAAAATTAAGTGTAAAAGGGATATGGAGTTTAGTATTGTCATCGCAAACGCCTATCACAAACCACATATCATCAATCACTGAAATATTTACAAAATTTTAATTACGGTTATGCCGTATTAGATTTGATTCCTTAATTTTCCTTTGATTCCTTAACTTTCCATTTTCAACTTTTAACTCAAATGTCCAACGTAGAAGTTCATTGGCATGAACATGCCGTTTCACGGCAAGAACGTGAAACTCTTAACAATAACAAAGGTTGTGTTCTTTGGTTCACTGGTTTAAGTGCTTGCGGTAAAAGCACTATTGCCAATTTGGTTGATCATTTGCTCCACAAATTGGGCAAACATAGTTTTGTACTGGACGGCGATAATGTTCGTCATGGTCTCAATGCCAGTCTGGGACTTTTGAAAGATATTCATGGTGAAGAATTTGCCAAGCGTTTTGGTCTTGGTTTTTCTGCTCAAGACCGAGAAGAAAATATTCGCCGTATTGGGGCGGTTGCCAAATTGTTTTCTGAAGCCGGACTGATTGCTGTTACGGCATTTATTAGTCCGTACCGTGTTGACCGTGATCGTGTACGAAAATCATTATCATCCGGTGATTTTATTGAAATTTTTGTTGACACACCGATTGAGATTTGCGAACAACGTGATCCGAAAGGTTTGTACAAAAAAGCCCGTGCCGGTGAACTTAAAGGTTTTACTGGAATTGACGATCCTTACGAAGCTCCAATCAATCCCGAATTGGTTCTCGACGGCGGAAAAAAAACTGCTCAACAACTTGCCGAAGAAGTTATCGCCTTTTTGAAAGCACAACAAAAAATCTAACCGTTTCAAAAATCTATACTCCTCACACTTGATAATTCTGTTTTTATTTCAAAATAGATAATTCTGAATGAAAGATTGTTGCGGCAAGAAAAATTCAGTATTGGTATTGTAATCCATGGGGTTGGACATTGTTTCCGAGTGAGCTCAATATTAGTGAACGTGGTCATTGTAATCATTATTGGTGTGTAGAAGAAAAAAAAGAGTGATTATGCAAGCAAAAATTAATCCTCTTGGCATTTTATGCTCAACAATTCCTCTTGTTGTGAGTAAAATTAGAAATGCTTTTATCAAAGAATTTCTAATTTTGTAACTATTCAGTAGAATTATTCCACAAACAACCTCATTTCTACCTAATTTCAACAACAAAACAACCTCAGTAGCCCAGTGATAACACATACGCCAACCTCATTACCTCATTGTTTCTTTTAATGAGGTAATGAGGTTGGTTTGTGTGTTTGTGTTAAATTCGGTGAAAATGAGTTTTTTGGAAAAAAAGCGAAAAACAAGACAAAAGCTCTGTTGACATCCGATATTGATTTGTGTATAAATTCTACTTGTTTAAACCGTATTACGTGTTATTTACCCTATTGTCACGGTAAGCGAATTACGGTTAGGCTTGTCGTCTGAAATAGAGTTCCATTTTTTTATTGATATTGACTTAATTTTTTGAATTTGTTATTATTCCCATTGTTGTTCTTTTCTATCAACCAAGGAGGAAAAAAGATGTATTCACGTCCTGATGCGAAATTG
>JAITBS010000038.1 GCA_031283515.1 Planctomycetaceae bacterium | reverse complement strand
GAAAATGGCGCATTCTCATGTAAAAATGGCGCATTCACATGTGAAAATGGCGCATTCTCATGTAAAAATGGCGCATTCTCATGTAAAAATGGCGCATTCTCATATGAAAATGGCGCATTTTCATATGAAAATGGCGCATTTTCATGTAAAAATGGCGCATTTTCATGTAAAATTGGCGCATTTTCATTTGAAAATGACTCATTTTCATGTGAAAATGGCGCATTCTCATGTAAAAATGGCGCATTCTCATGTAAAAATGGCGCATTTTCATATGAAAATGGCGCATTCTCATATGAAAATGGCGCATTCTCATGTAAAAATGGCGCATTCTCATGTGAAAATGGCGCATACTCATATGAGAATGGCGCATTTTCATATGAGAATGGCGCATTTTCATGTAAAAATGGCGCATTTTCATATGAGAATGCGCCATTTTCATGTGAAAATGGCGCAGGTTAGTTAATAGTTGATAGTGAATAGTGAATAGTGAATAGTTGCGCAAGCGGAGTACGACCAAAACGTTTTGAATCCGCTTGCGACACTATTCACTATTCACTATCCACTATTAACTACTTTATGAGGTTGTTTTGTTGTTGAAATGAGGTGGAACTAAGGTTTGGGGTAAGCCGCCTGCTATAAAATACGCCCTTTACTGAATAGATATCAATAATCTACAATATGATATTTTTTTCTCTTGACACTCGTTCAATAAATTTGTATTGTTCGGCGGGTCGACTAGTTTGAAGTCCATGTCTGTTGCGACCACCATACGGTCAGGATGACCGAATCCTAGTTAAGGAATATAAAAATGAAAGGAAATTTTAATCAATCCTCGAATGAACCGGAATTTCAAGGTGTTGCACTCCTCGATTTGAAACGTCAGTACGAGGTTTTGAAAGACGAAATCGCCGAATCACTTAAAAAAGTTTGTGATAGCGGTGCGTTTGTGCTTGGTCCTGAAGTGAAAGCTCTGGAAAATAATATTGCGAACTATTCACAAGTCGAATATGCGGTTGCTTGTGCTTCTGGGAGCGATGCTTTGTTGCTGGCACTCATGGCAACAGGTATTGGACCGGGTGATGAGGTGTTGGTTCCGAGTTTTACTTTTTTTGCGACAGCAAGTGCGGTTACGCGATTGGGAGCACGTCCGGTTTTTGTTGATATTGAGCCGAAATCATTCAATATATCCGTCTCCGATGCAGCTCAGAAAATCACCGCCCACACAAAAGCAATCATTCCCGTTCATCTTTTCGGACAAATGGCGGAAATGGTAGAACTCAACCGGTTGGCTCAGCAATCAGGAATTACAGTGATCGAAGACGCCGCACAATCTATTGGAGCGGAGTTGGAGGGACGCCGAGCAGGTTCTTGGGGTGATATGGGGGCGTTCAGCTTTTACCCAACGAAAAATCTGGGCGGAGCCGGTGACGGCGGTCTGGTAACCACACGCAACGCCCAATTAGCACAACAATTAAAGTTATTACACGTACACGGTATGGAACCCCGATATTATCACCGTGTCATCGGTATTAATAGCCGTTTGGATTCATTCCAAGCCGCTATTATCAATGTCAAAATTAAATACCTCGAAAGTTGGACAATGATGCGTATTCAAAACGCCCAACGTTACAATGAAATGTTCCTCGATGCCGGATTGGAAACCGTGATTAGTATTCCCAAACCGTTTCCCAATCAACGGCACGTCTGGAATCAATATACGATTCGGGTGTCGGACGATCAACGCGATGATTTACGCAAAAGTCTTGCCGAACAGAAAATCGGTTCGGAAATCTATTATCCGTTTGGTTTGCATGAACAGGAATGTTTCAAATATCTTGGTTATACTCCCGAATCATTGCCGGAAACCTATCGGGCAAGCCGTGAAGTTTTATCGCTGCCGATCTTTCCCGAATTGACCGAGAAGGAACAACAATTTGTCGTCCGCAACATCAAATTGTTTTTCGAGGTCAATCCCGCAAGACATGTGTTCCCAACACCAACAATTATGCCGCTTAAAAAACGCGACGCCGCATAATTGGTGTCATACGCAAAGTCATACGCAAAAAGAGTATCTATTCCGTAGTGTCTCGGTTTCGTTTGAGATTCCGTCCGGTTTTTTTAGTCAGAAGTTACCGAACCCGTAGGTGGAACAAAGTACCGCCTACGCTTAGGCACTTCTTGACGATCTCTCTTTTTTATGCTATCAAATGCAGCTCACATAAAAATTTTACAGGATATTACTTTATATTTTTTATTCTTTACCGTTATAACTCACAATCAACGATGACTCACAATCAACTCAGAGAACATCGGCAATCAACGGGAATTGCCGGTTTGGATCACTATCTTGGCGGTGGACTGTTACCGGGAACGATGACGGTTTTGGTGGGGTCTTCCGGTATTGGCAAGACTCAGTTTGGAATTCAGTATGCTCACGCCGGTCTTCAACAGGAAGGATATCGCGGTATTTTGTTTGACATGGCTTCGCGCGGTGATCCGCAAGGTCATAAAGAATATGCGCAGAGACTTTTCCAATGGACGCTTCAGGAAGAAGTTGCGCAAGAGGTTATTGATTACGAACATTTTTTTGATAAAAAAAATCAACTCGGTGATTATTTTCGGGCGTTCACTTATCAAGGTAAACGTGTTACGAAACGGGACATGGATTTCGACCAATGGAACGATTGGCAAGCGGAACTTTCTAAACATCTTGATGCGGCGATTGCTTATTTTTTTGGATATTTTATTCGCGGCGGTCGGCGGTTTGTTGTGGACGGAATTGAGCCGGTTCAGCATCAGGGCGAATCAATCCAATTTGAACTGCTGGAATATGTTTATCATCAGATTATCCGCAAAGATGCGGAATGGGTTGCGCGGGATTTATTCCGGCAACATTTTCATGCTAATGAAACCAAAATTCGTAAACACCTTTACCGTAAGGAAGAAATCGGCTGCTTGGTCAATTACACGAGCAGTGAAACATCATTGGATGCAATGATTGAAAAACCGCTGGATGAAGGCGATCTCCTTGCCAATGCCAACACGATTATTTATATGGGAAAAATCCGTGACGGTAATAAATTCCGCCGCGCCATGTACATTTCAAAACATCGCGGCAGTCCTTGTCCCGATGAGATTTTGCTTTACGATATTGACGAACATGGGTTAAAAATTATAATGGATTGACAAAAAGTAAAGTAAATGAATTGACAAAAAGTAAAGTAATTGTTCATGTCAACTATTATGCAACAAAAATCTTTCTTTCCGTTAAGTGTACCGTTTCAAAATATCATTATTACAATTATTTTGATTGTACTGGCATTGGTGTTGCGGTTTTACAAACTCGGCGAATGGTCTTTTGACGGCGATGAAATTGCAACTCAAATTGAAACACGGTCGCTTTATGAAAATCAACCGTTGCCGGAATCAATAAAACATCATCCCTGTCATCATGCTGATCCTGAAAAATCACAATTTTATCGGCTTCCCCGATTGATTTTTGTTGCTCATTTTGTTCATTGGCTTGATTATTGTTTATGCGGTGATGATGAGTTTGGTTCCCGTGTTTTCATGGCAATCATGGGATCATTGAGTGTTGGAGTTGCGTTTATTTTGGGGCGTTCATTATTTGGTTTTTCCGGCAGTTTAATTCTTGCGTTTTTCATTTTGTTATCGCCCGAACATGTTTATCACAGTCAACACGGACGATTTTACAGTCAAGCGTTTTTGTTTATTGAAATTGTGTTTTTGTTAGGCGGTCATATTGCGAAGAACCGTTCGGTTGTTGCCGCATGGATGTTAATCCCAACATCGCTCATTATGGTATTGTCGCACTCACTGGGCGGAATTATTTGGGGAATACTTCTTTGCGGATTACTGATCGATTTCTTTTTTTCCAAACAATCGAATCCAAACCAAAATGATCTCGAAACAAAAACAAATTTATTGTTGTCAAAAATTCCTTACAGAATTATTTTCATTCTAGGTATTGGGTCAATTGTTTTGTTCCTAATCTTTTTGTTTCATATTATACCGTTTGCCAAATCATGGAATAATTATGATATGATTTGGAGGTTATCGCCGATAGACTCTGTGATGACGTGTGCTTCTAATTTTGGGCAATCCTATATGATTTTATGTATTCCTGCATGGATTTTTGTACTGTTCCGTATCCATAAAACGGGTTGGGGATATTGGTTGTTTTGTTCAATGGCTTGTGGAACGGCTATTTCGTTACTTCCGTTGAAAATGGTTTTTTATCCTTGGTACGGTTTTCTTTTTTCGTTTCCATTTCTTGTGATTCTTGCTCTGTTTATAAACCATATCGGTCAATTACTTACTCAATCCAATGGACGTTACGGTTGGTTATGCGGAGTTGTTTGGTGTTGTTTTATGGTGTTGCTGAATATAATCACATTAAACAATTATTATAAAGATGGTAATTGTTATGATATTCGGTCGGTGTGCCGGTATATTCACGAACATTATCAAGCAGGTGATCAAGTGATTTGTCCGGACGAATCGGAAATTATCAATGTCTATATTCCGGCAGACATACTACCGGTAAAAAATACTCATAAACATGTACAATATTTGCTCGATGAAATCCGTCAAGATAAAGAAAAATTGAATCATTCACGTTTTTGGATTATTCTGAGGCGTGAATATTATATTTCGTTTCTGGATTGGGATAAGAAAACCCGTGATTGGATTGATAAACAATGCCAATACGAAGGAAGTTTCGGAAAATTCCACTATGGAAATCCAAAGTTTCTTGATGTCTTTTTGTATTCTCCTCAATCACCGCTTCCGGCATCCGATTCTGTTACCGCAACAGATTCTGAACAATAATTGGAAATCAGAACGCCTATTTTATAAATTGTTCAAAATTGTTCAAACAGTCCGCAGATTTTCGCAAATAAATATTAAGTCCGCAGATTACGCAGATTACGCAGATTTTTAGAGATTATTTGTATTTATTCGTAATCTATCAGTGGAATTATTGTAGATAACAACAATAAGTAGTCCTGAATTAGTTAATAGTGGATAGTGAATAGTTAATAGTGGATAGTGGATAGTTGATAGTTGATAGTGGATAGTGTCGCACGCGGATTCAAAACGTTTTGGTTGTAATTCCGCTTGCGTCCTACGTCCTGAAAGGACAACATAAGCCAGCCCTACCCAATGGGTAGGGTCAAACGTTTCGGTTGTAATTCCGCTTGCGAACTATCCACTCTCCACTATCAACTATCAACTACTCAATGACCTATCGTATGCGGATAAAAAACATACTTGCAATTTGTTTATTATTTTGTATAATCTTACGTGATTTACATTAAATCGACGATTTGTCGGTATTAATTTGTTCAACCCATTTCAATTAGAAAAGATAATGTCCACCGATACTACAAAACGAAACACCGATTCTTCCACAGGTTCTCATATTTCAGGGCGGCTTGCCGGAATTACTCCACAAGGGCTTTACGATAAATGTATGGCTCTTGCCAGTAATCTCTGGTGGAGTTGGCACCCTGAAGTCATTAATCTGTTTCGATCACTTGACCCGATTCGTTGGAGGCAACTCGGGCATAACCCAATCGCTTTGCTTCGCGAATTTACTCCAGAACGTCTCGAAATTCGTGCTGCCGAATTGGTTCTCTACACGCGAATTGATCAGGCGTATCGCCGAATGACAGAGTATATGAATAAACAAACCCCTTGGGCTCGGCGTAATGTTGGAGTTCTTGGTTCCCAACCAGTTGCCTATTTTTCACTCGAATTTGGTGTTCACGAATCTGTTCCAATTTATTCCGGCGGTCTTGGTGTTTTGTCCGGTGATCACATCAAAAGTGCCAGCGGTCTTGGAGTTCCACTTGTTGCGGTTGGACTTTTTTATAATCAAGGCTATTTCAAACAACACCTTGATATCAATGGTTGGCAACAAGAAGAATACCTTGACACTATGGTAGAATATCTGCCATTGGAACCGGCAACCGATTCCAAAGGATCAAAAATTACCGTTTCCATCCAAACCCGCACCGGAACAATTTATGCCAAAGTTCGGCAAATGAATGTGGGACGAGTTCGGTTATTGTTACTCGATACCGACCTTGAAGAAAACCAACCGGAAGACCGGCAATTAACAAGTCGGCTCTACGGCGGTAACAACCGAACACGTATTCGTCAGGAGATAGTTTCCGGTATTGGCGGTATTCGGGCGTTGAAAGTGTTGGGAATTACGCCGGGAGTTTATCACCTTAACGAAGGTCATAACGCTTTTGCCACTCTCGAAGCGGTTCGCCAACGAATGAACGATGATGGAGTTAGTTTTGACACTGCTTCAAGTGATATTGCCCAGAAAACGGTGTTCACCACACACACTCCGGTTCCGGCAGGACATGACCGTTTTGACAGCAACTTAATCGAAGAACACCTTGGTCCGCTTCGTGATGAGCTTAAAATTGATCATAGTCATCTCATGTCGCTTGGACGTGTTGATCCGAGCAATAACAGTGAGCCGTTTTGTATGACGGTTCTTGGGTTAAAGATGTCCCGTTATGCCAATGCGGTGGCGTCATTGCATGGAGTAGTATCGCGAAAAATGTGGCACTGTCTCTGGCCGCACCTGCCCGAAGAAAAAGTCCCCATCGGTCATATCACAAACGGTGTTCATGTTCCTAGTTGGATGGCGTGGCAAATCAACACGTTGTTTGAACGTCATTTATCTTCTTCATGGTCGGAAGAATCTTATGATCCTAAAGAGTGGGAAGCGATTCAGGGAATTGACCCTGGCGAACTTTGGGAAACACATAGTGCTTTGAAAAATCTGCTTGTTGCGTTTGTTCGGCGGCGTATCAGTCGTCAGTGCCGGCGTCGCGGCGAAGCGGATGAAATGATTGATCGTGCAAGAACCGTATTAGACCCGCAGATTCTGACAATCGGTTTTGGACGCCGTTTTGCAACCTACAAACGGGCAACATTGGTGTTAAACGAAATTGACCGGATGGCTAAAATTTGTAATGATCTTGATCGTCCTGTTCAGTTTATTTTTGCGGGTAAGGCTCATCCGGCAGATCAACCTGGTAAGGAATTTATTCAGACGATTGCCAATCTTCGCGGTGATCAACGATTTGCCAACCGGTTTGTATTTATTGAAGACTACGATATTAATGTTTGCCGACACATGGTTCAGGGTGTTGATGTTTGGCTCAACAATCCGCGTCGTCCATTGGAGGCGTCGGGAACGAGTGGAATGAAGGCGGTTCTCAATGGGGCATTGAATCTTTCGGTACTGGATGGATGGTGGGCGGAAGCCTACGATGGTACCAACGGGTTTGCCATTGGGAATGGAACCAGCCATGTGGATGATAGTATTACCGACCAACGGGATGCTGCAAGTTTATTTGATGTTATTGAAAATGAAGTTGTTCCGTTGTATTACGATATTGACGAACACGGTTTACCGGCACGTTGGATCAAACGGATGATGAATTCGATTAGTACCTTGGCGTGGCGGTTCAGTGCCCACCGAATGGTTGCCGACTACACCACAGAAGCCTATCTACCTGCTGCCGGCGGAACAAGTTGCCAAATGGAACGATGATTTTATAGTTGATAGTTGAGAGTGGATAGTGGAGAGTGAAGAGCGGCGTAAGCGATCTTTCGTCGGGTAGTGGGAATGCTCCCGTTGAGAGTTGATAGTGAAGAGTTCGCAAGCGGGTTAAAAACGTTTTGGTATTACGCCGCTTGCGGCACTCTACACTATCAACTCTCCACTATCAACTAATATCCTGTCCTTTCAGGACGAGGAAGGACGGAATAATGCGTAAAAACAAAAATTCCACTGATATATTACTTATTTTTGAATAAAAAATTGAAAGAACCGATTTATTACAGAATTGAATATATCGTTTCAAGATGTTGGTACTTCTTTTTTCTGTTCAGCAGGTAGTACAGGTTCTTCTTTTTTTTCTTCGGTTTTTTTCTCTTCAACTTTTTCTTCAGGTTTTCGGTTGGGACCGATTTTGTCTTCATCCTTTTTTTCGAGCAGAAAACCTTTGAAGAAATAACCGTTTTCTTCAGAAATCCCGTAAAAACCAAAGGGACCAAAATAATGACTGACTTTATCAAATTCCGGTAGATTCTTACCATCAAAACTTTGCGGACGAATTCCTTCATTGTCTTCCGGTACAAAAATAGCGTTAATGATTTTACCGAGAATTGCCTGAGATTGCGGCATTTTGCCTTGCCGTACCAATTCGTAAGTCGGTTGCAACGTTTTATCCGTTCGTGAAAAGAATTGTAGAAAATGCGGTTTGTCCGTCATTCCCATATTGGCAAAAACTTTATCAACTTCTTTATATTCAGGTTCATTTTTAATGGTTGATTTTTGTTCCGAATCAAGCCGATCCAGAATTGTTTTGAGATAGTCACCGTTTGTTGAAACAAATAAACATCCTTTGGCAACCGTAACAGCACCATCAGGAAAAACCGGCGGTGCATCAATTTCTTGATTGTTTGCGGCAACCGGTATTGTTTTGACCCCTGTTGTTGAAGCCGTATCGACAAGACTGGGAACACCACTCGGTCCGCTAAAAGGCTGAATCACATCTTCTGCCGGAACTCGTTGCCAAAGAATATAAGACCGATGTTTGATTTGTTGCATTTCCGGATCATTTTCGAAAAGTTTTTCCAGAGCCTTAATCATGTTCTGATCTTTTCCTTCTCTCAACTCAACCGCAACTACAATACTTTCACTTGTTGGTGTGATGGGCACGGTATATTTTGACATACCAAGAACACGTTGACCAAGATTGACCAGTATTTCCTCACGGATATTGATTTGCGGTCCGTACGGATCAACTTCGATTCCTTTGATAATATCGTTCCATGCACCGGTTTCGCCTTGCATGACCAAAGCATCAAATAATGTTCCAAAATGATCAAAAACCGCAAGCGGATCAACAAACAGTACGGTACAACGGGCTAAATCCGGAGGCATCCAATTAGGAAGTACAAAATTGGCGGCATCAGGAAAAACAAACATTTGCATTGCTAATTTATAAGGCTTCTTCGTGTACAAAAATATTCGGCAAACAGTTTCCTTGTCCTCCGCCTTAATACTCACAACACCCCCAATTCCTCGAATCGCATCAAAACCTTGTTGTTTCAAAATTGTAAAAATAGAGGGTTTATTCCGGCGTTTTTCAACAAGGGAACCTTTTACCAGAACACGGATTGATTCTCCATAATTGAGCGGTTCAATATACCATTGAATGAGCGGTTCGGAATCTTTCGGCATATCATCAAGACAACGTTTTAGAGTTGCTTGGTAATCTTCAACATCTGCTAATGATTTTCCGGTTGGATTATCGATTCGGTCTGTGATTAGTTTGAGCAGATCTTTCTGGTCGGAAACGATCAGATAATTGTCTCTGATAAAATAATAGGCAAAACGGTCAATTGATTCGGTTGTTGTTTGGGTTCCTTTGGATTTTGGGCTATCCGCTTTTATCGGTTGGGAGCGTTCCGGGAACGCAAAAATGACAATTTCATGCTCTTTATATTGTTCGGCGGTTCGTTTGACACCGGTATTGGTCAGTTTATCGGTTAATCGTTTCAGGTAATCTTCTGTTTCTTTCCGGCGGTCGGCAATATCCATTGTACAAACATAACCGGGGACTTGATTGGGAATAGCAATCATTCCGATTGCTATTTCACCGGACGGAAGTTGTTCGATACCATCCAGAGTAAGACCGAAATTTTCTTCCATCCGATGATTGAGTTGTTCCTGTAAATCTTTTTTGAATGCCTCCATAATCGGATCGTTCATCAGAACTCCGATTTGAGTTTTACTCCATTGTTTGCCGAGTTCTTTAAGATTACGGATTGACAGAAATCCTTTGGTGGAATCGGGAAAGATTTTTTCTGCCGGTGTTCGCGCGGAAACCGGAGAAGCCGCAACAATTGACAGAATACAGACAATTAAGAAAAGAAAACGAGCTCTCTTGTTATGAGTTTGCGTTGAAAACACTGAAATTCTCCTTAATTCAATAAAGTTAGTACTTGGTAACCGGTTTGGTTGCTTCAGTTAGTCCCAAATACCGGCAACGTAAGAAGATATAGAACAGTTAATTATCTTACAAAACGAAGTCGAAGCGTTTATTTTTATTTTACAGCCGCAGAAAAGAAAAAAACAAATAACGAAAAATGTCTATACAGAATAACAAATTTTCCAGAATTGACAAGGGCAACTTCGTATATTTCGGAAGAAGAGTGTTGTTGTGTTGTTAAAATATGCTGGAACTTATTGACACTCACCACATTTGAACAATTCGGTTTTATTGGAATGTACTGTTTGTACGTCTTTACTTAAAATCCGCCATGCATTCATAAATTGGTTGGTAATTTCGGCAGTTTTTATCGGCAACATCTTATAAATGTTCCCTGACCAATTGACCAACCACACTCTGATTATTAGGAATCTTTTTGACAAATCGAAAAACAAGGCAATATCCCTGTTGACGTCTAATGTGGTTTTGTGTATAAATTAGATTCGTTTAAACCGTATTACGTTTTATTTACCATATTGTCATGGTAAACGCATCACGGTTATTTCAAAGAAACCTTACAAAATAAGGAGTCTGAAAAT
>JAITBS010000602.1 GCA_031283515.1 Planctomycetaceae bacterium | reverse complement strand
CTCTCAACAGTAAGCGAATCACTGGGGCTCTTGTATTCAAAAATGTTATACGTCCGAAAAATACGGGCAATATTTTTGTCGATGACAACATCTTTGAGTTTTTTGATGATGAGAACATCAATTCGTAAGGGCTCACTGGTTAATTGATATTCGGAGGTGAACTCCAACACGTCTCGATACTCTTTAAGTTCGAGTTGCATTGCGCCCCAAAATGCAGGATGCCACGATGTCTTGCTCATACTGGAATACTTAACGTTCTATCGGAATTAGGACTTAAATCGTTTACTACTAAGCTTCCCATTTTACTCCGAATCGCAGATTTTTCAAGGGACGCCGTTTCAAGAAATAGATAAATTCCGTTGGATATTACTATTCTAAAACCGCCAAACTTGAGTGGTCAGGGAAAACGGTAATCCATCGTGTTTGGATTCGAGTTCGACGTAAAACGCGAGATGTCCTGTTGTTGGTTTTGCAACAACAATTGTATCTGACAAGTTATTGTTATTGCTATTGTTATTGTCTAGTGATTTTGAAGTCCATTTGGATTGTCGAAAATCTTTTGTATCTGAGGCGGCAGACCAGATTTTGATTCGGTAATTTGGTATTTCCGTTTTAACAGTAACAGTATATTGAGAATCTTGCTCATTGAGTTTCCAATCCATTTTGGGCCAATTTTCACCGTTAGCGGCATACCGTGAGAAGACCGCAATTGTCATGATGGCTTTGGGTAACTGGTTATCAAGACCGTGTCCGGCATTGGGAAGTGTCAACATATATTTTATACCGGGAATATCATTCCAATAATTTTTTGCGGCATCGACAGTCCAATAAGGGTCATTGGTTGCGTGAACCAGAAGTTTTGGTAACGTCAACCGGTCAAGATAAAAATACGGATCAATCATTTTCCAAAGCCGTTCCTTAATCTCGGAAACATCGTTATCATTTTTCCGAATAAGATTTCTGTCGCTATAATCTTTGATACTGGGGCTGAAATCGCCCCATGTTTCAATTTGATATTCCATTTGTTTTCGGATATTCAGGTTATCAATCACAATTGGGGCAATGGCGATAATTCGCGGATCTTTTGAAGCGGCGGCAAGCCATGTTGTCCAACCGCGTTTTGAAGCACCGGTTACGATAAAACCTTTGATATCGAATTGTTGTTCTTGTTTGAGAACCTGTTGTATTGCGTCCATAGCACGAAGGGCACTTTTGACCATTGGGAAGAGCAGAGACCAAGTTGTATCTTTCGTTTCCAATGTTTTGAGCATTGTTTCACCGATCAGGGCGTCTTCGGAGAAATTACCGAGCAACGGTTGATTGGGAACTTGAAACAATGTCCCTAAGGGCATTCCACAAGTTTCCGCCAGTGTTCTGGCAAGTAATTTGTCATTCTCATTTGGTTTACTGCCAATCCGTTTTCCGGTGATATACAAAGCGGCGTGGCTGGAATTATCTAATTTGTTGGGAATAACAATGAGTAAATAGTGTTTCCAGGGAATCTCATGCCAAACTTGTGAAGTCATTTCGAGAAGATAAGATTTTTCGTTATGATTTTCTGTTTTTTCAACGATTTCCCACTGGAATGCGTGATCTGTTATTGCGAGGTACGCATCGAGATCAGACGGAATATCGTTAGCGGCGGGTGATGAATTTGTTTCGGGAGAAACCGGAACTTCGGCAATTGACATTCCCGCAAACAAAATAAAACCAACACTTAAAAAAAACAAAATGATTTTGTTAAATAAATGTCTCATTTTTTTAAACTCCTTCAATATTGAATTGGTATTATTGACCTTTCAAAGTAATTTTAAAGCAGGAAAATACAATTGTTTCGATTCTGTGAACCATGCAATCCGAACAATATAAAGTAATTGCATCAAACACAAATGCAAACATCAACGCCGATATGGGGTAGCGGTTTAATGATTACGTATTTCTATTTTCCTGATTTATTCCCTTATTTTAACACAAGTTTGGAAACGTGAATAGTGTTATTGAATATCACGGGGGAACTTCCAAAGACCATGTTTCCTAAAACACCATGTTTCCTAAAAGTCTTGTTCTTAAAAAAAGAAAGACTTGTAAACATTTTTTTGGGTAAAAATTTAGTCTTTTAGAAGTTCTCATGGTTATGAAAAATAATTTCCGGCGGTTGCCAGACATTTTCGATTGAATATAATCAACTGTTTGGAAAAATAATTTGTTATATCAAAATTTATTGAGAATTTTGGTTATTATGGGAAGTATTCTGTTGTAAGAACTGAGTAATTTCCTTCCTTCATTGTTACATGGGATTTTGAAATTTAGTGATATTTTAGTGAAATTTTTATGTGTGCGTGTCAGCGATCGTGTTTTTTGGGTTGTTCTCTTTGCGGCGAACATAGAATAACCGTTGACATATTACCGTTTTTTCAGTAACACACCAGACCAATTAGGAGATTAGCGAGCGATGACTATTCAATTTGATCGGCGTAACGGACAAACAATGATTTCTTCCAATAATCCGGCAGATATTTGGGGTAATTGGCAAGACGACAAAGAAGTTTGGCTTTTTATTGCGCCTCATGATGACGACATTGTTTGCGGAGCTGGTTTAACATTCCTTGCGGCACTTCAAAATGAGATTAGTGTTTTTGCGGCGGTTATTTCGAATGGCCGCATGGGATACTGTACACCTGAGCAACGTCCGACGATTGCTCAGGTACGCCGTGAAGAAACGCAGACATCATTTTCTTATCTTGGACTGCCGCGTGAAAATCTGTATTTATTTGATTATGATGACGGATCGTTGTTGCAAAACATGGGTCGGCGTTTTGCGGCGGATTTATCGGATTCTAATGTGATTGCTGGGGCGGTTGGTTTGCAAAACACATTGACATGGCTCTTACGGCAAATACGTCCGACGCGGATTTTTATTCCGAACCGGCTTGACTTGCACCCTGATCACAAGGTGGTACATCATGAGACGGTGATTAGTGTTTTCCATGCGCAAGGCGGAATTTGGCCCGAGTTGGGAGCAGTTCCGGGTGTGATTCCGTTTTTATACGAATATGCGACCTACAGTGATTTTATCAAGCAGCCGGACATTCGGGTCAGTGTTCCGGTCGAACTGGCAGAGCAACGGCTTCAGGCACTTGCTTTGTACAAAAGTCAATTACAAATCGGATTGGTTGTCGAGGAACTCCGTAAAGCCGGCGGCAAAGAATATTTGCTTGAAATGGCATTTGAGATTTTCAGACCGGCAAAATATGAAAATTCATTTTAGTCCGCAGGTTTTCGCGAATTATTTTTTGAGAATACGAACTACACGAAAAGAGTTTGAAGTAAAATTCTCATATCTATTCAGTCGAGCTCTTATTTTATGATAGGCGATATTTCGCCGAAGGGCTTTCACCGAACATCGCACCTCATAACCGCAGCTCATCGACCTGCGGATGGACATCATCAACAAACCGCTGTCTGCAAAACAGAACTTTAATAATTGCCGGATTAATGATTCGGATCGTTTCGTTTCGTCTTTCAGACGATGTTGAGGCGAAGTATTTACCGTAAGCCGCGCTTCGCTTGACCTACGGTTATGAAAATTCCGCCTCTTCGGGGTGAAGAAGCAAAAATAATAATTCCACTAATAGATTACCGAAATTCTTTTACGTTCCGGCGTGTTCTAGTAATGTTTCCTAGTGTTCTGGAAATGTTTCCTAGTGTTCTAGGAATGTTTTCTAGTCTTCTGGAAATGTTTTCTAGTCTTCTAGGAATGTTTTCTAGTCTTCTAGGAATGTTTTCTAGTCTTCTAGGAATATTTTCTAGTGTTCTAGGAATATTTTCTAGTGTTCACAGAAAGACTTGTATCATTTTACAAGAGTTATGACAAGTCTGCAAGAGGTTTAGTGTCGAGAGAATTGCTAGAAATTTGGTAATATATCAGTGGGATTTTTGTAAATAAACAAAGTAGCCCTGAAAGGGCGTTAAGATTATAGCCCGCCCCAACGGGGTGGGTTACAAATCATCCCAAATTAATAAGCCCTGAAAGGGCGATGGACTAGTGGAGAGTTGATAGTGGAGAGTGGATAGTTCGCAAGCAGATTACGACCAAAACGTTTTGAATCCGCGTGCGAACTCTCCACTATCAACTAACCACTAACCACTGCCCTTTCAGGGCTGCCTATTGTTGTATCTACAATAATTCCGCTGATAGATTACAGAAAATTCGGTTTAGAATTTTCGGAACATAATTACAATAATTTAATATTATTTTTTGAAAGGATATTGCCGATCAATAGAAATTTCGATACAACCTTCTTCAAAAGTGCTATGGACAGTAAAATGACGTTGCCGATAATTTTTCAGAACAGCATCTTTATGTGTAAACCGTCCGGCACTAAATAACAATAATTTTGGAGTTGCCCATTTAAGAAGCGGTTCCGTTTGTTTCGAACGACCGCCATGATGCGGAATCATAACAATTTCGCACGGAATTGGTTGCCGTTTCAAAAACGGCGACACCAAACGACCATCCAAATCGCCCGATAATAAAACACCAACTCCCAAATGTTCAAAACGAAGCACTAAACTCGATGCGTTTGTGTTTTCCCGTTCAACAAAATCTGTTTTAGGCGGATGCAGGAAAAGACTGTTCGGAAGCCCTTGTTCTGTTAGAGAATCACCGTCACTAACCTCGACAACCGGAATTTTTTTTGTTTCAAGTTTTTTTTGCAGCAGCAATAATAATTGTTGTTCCTTAAATTCATCTTCCTCAAGTTGATCGAAAGAGATTTCTCGTTCGTCAATTTCTTTTTGAAGAATTTTAAGCGGTTCAAACATATAGGGCGAAACAAAAACTGTTCCGATATAAAACCGGTCGGCAAGAATCGCAACTCCATTGTAATGATCACTGTCTGGATGTGAAATAATAACGGCATCAATCTTTATTTTGCCAAGCCGCCAAATTGCCCGACTCATCACATCGGCAACCCGTTGCGGTGACGAAATACACCCCGCATCATAAATAAAAGTCTTTTTCTGAGGCGTTGTAACAAGAACACAATTACCATGACCAACCGAAAAAACGGAAAGTGTTAAACGGTTGTTCCAAGAACGGTTGAAATCACGAAAATATCCGTAACTAAAACCAATTGTTATCCAGCCCAAAAGAAGAACCGCCAACAATCGTAACGGTAAACGGCGAACCGGCAAAAAGGTTAGTAATGTAAAAACAGAATAATAAACAAGATTCCACCAAACCGGCGGTCCGGGAACCCAATAATGTCCGCCAAGATGTTGAAAAAAAGCAATCATGCCGAAAAGTATCCGAAATGAAAAATCAGTCAACCACCCCAAATGATCACCAAGTATCGGAATGTTACCAAAAATCATTGTACAAAAACCGCCAATCATTGAGGTTGTCAGTGGAATCCAAAGTAATGGATTGACCAAAATAGCAATCGGTGTAAAAAGATGAAAATGATCCAAAATTAACGGCATCGAAATTCCCCAAATCACAAGACTTATAAGAAAAAGTTCCGCGATTTTCTTAAAAAAATATTGTGCAAATTGAAAAACGAGCCAATGTTTTGTTTCAAAACGTTCGATGTTACTTAATTTTGATTTCATATTTTCAGTGAGTTCTTCCTCACCGAAAAGGAGTTGACGAAAGGTATTGATTTTCGGAATCCAGAAAAAAGCGCCTGTTGCAACAAAAGAAAGTTGCGCACCAAATTGGAACAATTCCGCCGGATTCAATATCAAAACAATCAATGCCGTTGCGCAAAGTGTATTGACACCAAACGAACGACGATTCAAAATAACCGACATCGAAATAACACAAATTAAAATTGTTGAACGAATTGCCGGAGTTTGAAGATCGGTTAAAAAGAGATAAATAATAACTGTTGTAAAAATAATAATAGAACGGACACGTTTCGAAATACCCAATAAATTAAGAACAAAAGTAATAATTATCGCAACAATTGTGATATGTAAACCGGAAATAGCAAGAATATGCATTGTTCCTGTTTCAATTAGGTTTTGCGATGTTTCTTCGTCAACTCCTTCACGAATACCAAGAATCATTGCTGCTGCAAGCAAAGAAACTTCCGGACTCATCCGGCATTGAAAGTTTGCCTGACAAGTTCGGCGCACTGTTTCCAGAAAACGGACAATACTCAGATTTTCAGTTTTCAGTACGGAAATGGCGTTTCGGGTTGGCACACGAATAATACAAAGAATCCGTTGACTGCGCAACATACCGGCATGATCATAATCTTCGGGATTTTGAGGACTAAGCGGTTTCGATAATGTACCGAAAAGTTGAATGGTATCGCCGATACGAAGACTCCGCCAATCTCCCTCAACAATCACCAAAACACGACCACTTACCAAAATCCAATCGTCTTTGTCACGCAACCGTTCGGCATGAAGTGTAAAAATTGTTCGTTCCGAAGTTGCAAAAATTTTACCCGGATCGAATGGCGGTTTCGGAAAATAACGCGGCATTTCATAAACAGAACCTTGTAATGCCGCCGGTTCATCGTTTTTTTGTGCGTAAAATCCAAGATCGTTTTCCGAAAAACGGTTCCAGCGATCATGATGCCAAAAACCAAAGAAAGAATAACAAACAATAAAAAGTAAAATCGTTGATATTACCGAACGTTTCCAAAGAAACGCTCCAAACCATCCGACAAACGTTACAGAAAAAAGAATGGCCCAACAATTCCACGACAAACCAAGAAACCGATCACAAAGAATACCCAAAACCGCCGCAATAAAAAGCGGTGAAAACGGTTGATACGGAATTGATCTTTGTAACGGTTTCATCTGCTGTAATTACCGGTTTAATCATAACAATAACATAAATTACAGTTCAGACATTTGAATCACGGAGATAAACTAATTTGTTTTTGTTCTGTTTATTTCTGTTCAATTATTATTGTTCAAGTTATAAATAGGGATTTGTTTGCCGTTCTGCTCCGACAGTAGTCATCTGACCATGACCGGCGTAAATAATTGTTTCATCCGGCAACGAAAGAATTTGTGAACGAATTGCTTCAAGTTGAATTGCCGGATTGCCGTCAGGAAAATCATTTCGTCCGATACTTTGTTTGAAGATGACATCACCTGTAAAAAGAATTGGAGTGGAAAGTGTCCGAAGAAGATAAACCAAATGTCCTTTGCTGTGTCCTGGAACATGCCGTACTTCAATCGAAATTCCGGCTAAATCCAGTTTATCACCATCGCGAAGCAATACGTCCGCCGGCGCAACAGTTATTGCAAAACCAAAAGGTGCAGAAAGATTTTGTTCGGCATCAATTAATTTTTCTTTTTCCTCTTCACCGATATAAATTTTACAATTTTTCCAAACAGTTCTTATTGCGTCAATTCCGGCAATATGATCGGCGTGACCATGTGTAACAAGAATTGCAATCGGATTGAGTTCTTTGTTTTGAACACATTCAATAATTTTCTCCGGTTCAAAACCAGGATCAACAAGGAAACATTCCTGATTACCAACCTGATAAATAAGATATCCGTTTTCCTGAAAAGGAACAGATAAAATTGTTTCGACAATTATTTCTGAAGAATTATTTTGGGTCACGAGTAGGTCTAAAATTGGGTTTGATTTAAAAATTTGGAACGGTTGATTTTTTTTTTGTAACAATCACACAAAACAATTAAATCGGATAATCAACTATTTATTTTATTAACCGCTCAAATACATTGTTCAAATAGTCCGCAGATTACGCTGATTTTCACAGATTTTTTGAAAAAGTTTCTTGAAAAAGTTTCTTGAAAAAAATTCCACTGATATATTACAAAATTTATTACATAGTTTTTATTTTTTAAGGGCAACATTTTTATGAAACAGTTGTTTTAGAAGTTCCTGAAATGAAATCTCCATACTTTTTGTCAGTTCCTTTTTTATTTGTTTCAGTATTTTGTTTGTTTCCTATTTCAAAAAACTAATTGGCGAAACTCTGCGTCATCTGCGGACTAAAAATCTACAAATATCTAAGTCCTATGTTGATAAAAATGGACAGTTACTCTGATAAGTCTAAGTCAATAAAATTCTGCCGAATAATGACAGATTTAATACAAAAAAGTATTTTACCCACAATACATTTACACAATCACACCACGGTTATTTAATTGTTTAATTTTTTCTTCGGAACATGTTGCGCAACGAAATTCAGGATGTTTATCATTGAGGCGGTCATAGTTGGAGGTTTTTACCAAACGGTATCCTTTACAGATTTTCCCGCAGTTGACACAAACAATATCATCTTTGATTTCCCACAAAGGATTTCTGTATTCGACCTTGAAAATAATACGATCAACCCAGAAAAAAACCAAACCGCCCAATAAATTGGCAATAATTGTAACAATCCAATCATTATAACCGCGTAATGCCCATAAAACAAGAGCTAAGATCGGAGTTGACAGTTGCCAGCGAAATAAATAAAACAAATATTTTTTAATCATGAATCAATTCGGTTGAAATTAAATTTTGCGGAGATCATTATTGTTTTGGAATTACCTTACGAATTATCTCCGAACATGAAAGGTATTTATTTTAATCGAAGAATATCACATTGACAAGTTAGGCGATATTTTGCTCAAAGATTGCCTGATTGACATGGCGTTGAGGTGTCTTTATTGAAAAATTAGTAATCTATCAGTGGCATTTTTTATTTTGATTCTTCACCCCGACAGGGGTGGAATTTTCATAACCGTAGGTCAAGCGAAGCGCGACCTACGGTCAACATCTCTTCTCAACGTCGTCTGAAAGACGAAACTGAACGATCATAATCACACATTCGATTTTTAAAATTCTGTCTTTCAGACAGAGGAATGTTCGTTGTACGAGTCCGCAGGTCGATGACCTGCGGTTATGAAAATCACACCCCTGTCGGGGTGAAAATCGAAAAAACAAAAATGCCACTGATAGATTACAATTATGTTTTGATTCAAATTAAAATTTGTTCTGTGTCTTTTGTGGTTTAAAATTAATTTTTAGAGATTCCCTTAATAGTTGCGCAAGCGGATTACTGCCGAAATGGTATTACTCCGCTTGCGACACTCTCCACTCACTATTTAAATTTTGAGGTTTGTGAAAAATAAACTGGAGAAACTTTGTCGTTTTTGCCGATTATTTGAGTTGTAGCGGATTTTCCGAATGTTTGTATGAGACAATATGAAACTGCCCAAACTG
>JAITBS010000511.1 GCA_031283515.1 Planctomycetaceae bacterium | reverse complement strand
TTAACAAAACAACCTCAGTAGCCCATGATTTTCTCTCCTATCAACCTCATTAAAAACGTAAACGAATAATGAGGTAATGAGGTTGGTTTTTGTAGGATTTATTGCTACTGAGGTTGTTTTGTTCGGAAAAATTAGGTGAAAATGAGGTTTGCGGAAACTGTTAAAATACGTTTTGGAAAATTCCACTGATATATTACGAAAAATTTTGTTTTGTTTACCTATTGCGTTCTTAACGTTATCTGTTAGAATAAATAGGTCTCAAAAATGAACGGATGTTATTAATGAACGAAGTTATTGTTGTTATTATAATATCTATTTAGGTACGATTTTCCTGACTTATTTTCTTGCAGAATGGTCTGATTTTTAGTACAATATGTTAATCGTACACGAGACAATTGTTGTGTTGATATGTTTGGTGTAACTCCGGTTCACTAATCGTACAACATGTTTATGACACAAGATTCCTGTTTTTCACTAACAAAAATTATGCCTAAAAAAACAACAAAAAAAGTAAAGAAAACAACCAAAACAACCAGCACACGGGCAGGACGTCCTAAGGGAAGTGGTAAATTTGGTTGTATCACGAAAGCGATTCGTATTCCGATTCATTTGGAAAACGAAGTCCAACTTTTTATTCGCCGTAAACTCAAAGCAGAAGGAAATACCGTTAAATAGGTTACGATCCTTGTTGTTTTTCAGGCACGACAATTGTCGTGCCTCCCCTCTTGCCATGTTATAAAACTGCGATATACTTTCTAATTCTAATTGTTTTCCTTCCGAATTGAGACCATAACCGGTATGGAGTACGAGTTGTAAGTACTTTACCTGTTTTGTGTTAGGTTGGTATGTTTTCAGAATCATGTTGGACTGTTACGGTGTCGGCAACATGAAATTTTTAACTTTAAAATTTCAACATTTACCGATATTAGTATTTAACGAAGATAAAAATCGGAGTATTTTATGACTGTTGATAAAAGTTTACGAACACGAAAAGGAATTGTTCGGGCACGAAATGTCCTGACCCGTGCCGAACGAATCGAAAAATTAATGCAACAAGATCGCTGGACAAAAGACGATGGACCGTTTAGTCTTCCTAAAGTTCGTGTTTATAAAATTGTTGTGAAAAAGAAGAAAAAGAAGAAAGGTGAAGAAGAGACTGCTGCCGCCGCGAGTGCTGCTCCAGTTGCTTCGGCTGCCGCTAAAACCAAAAAGAAATAGTGTTCTGATAAATATCTAGGTGAGAGTTGATCGTGGAGAGTGTCGCAGGCGGATTTGTAACCACAGAGCAATAAATCCGCTTGTAACACTTTCCACTATCTATGTAACTGCTTATTTTATTTTTTTGGAAATACGAACTCTACGAAAAAAACAAACAAACGAAAAGAGTCTGAACCAAAATTTTCGTTTGTTTTGTTATTTTGTTTGTTTCGCAATTCTAAAAAAATAATCTCTAAACATCTGCGACAATCTGTGTCATTTGCGGACTAAAAATCTACAAACGCTATATTCTCTGCGAACTCTGTTAATAAAACGGACAGTTACTATTATTCTATTCTCTAACGGTATGAACAGCATATTGTATAAATTGTGTAAACTTGTTAAAATTTTGCATTCTGTTTCAAGTTTCCATTATCCTTATCCTTACCGGCAAGATATTGCAACACCTTCCGGTACATTCATCGAACAACCATTATGCAGGAACCTTACCGACCGTATATTTGGGATCGTAACGAAATTTTACCGCGTGAAGAGATTCGGGCGTTGCAATTTGTTCGGTTACGGGATTGTATTCGCCGTTGTCTGGCGGTTCCGTTTTACCGTAAAAAATTTGCGGAGATGGATATTTCACCGGATTCGATTCATTCGGCGGATGATATTCAAAAATTACCGTTTACGACGAAGGCGGATTTTCGCGACAATTATCCGCTTGGTTTTCTGGCGGTTCCTCGTGAACGGATTGTGCGTTATCATGGTTCGACTGGGACCACCGGCAAACCGACAATTGTTGCCTACACACAGCAAGACCTTGATCTTTGGGCGGGACTTTGTGCGAGGTTTTTGGTTTCCGGCGGTTTGAAGTCACACCACACGGTTCAGGTTGCATTTGGTTACGGTTTATTTACCGGCGGTTTTGGTCTCCATTACGGTATTGAGCGGGTTGGAGCTGCTGTTATTCCGTCGGCGGCGGGTAATACCAAACGGCAATTAATGCTTCTTCAAGACATGCAGGCGGATGCTTTGGTTTGTACACCGAGTTATGCGTTGAACATTGCCGATGCGATTCACAACGAAGGGATTGATCGTTCTAGTCTGGCACTCAAACTGGCGTTTCTTGGCAGCGAACCTTGGACGGAGGCAATGCGTGAAGCATTGGAAAAATCGTTGGCTATTCAGGGGAGTAACAATTATGGTCTTAGCGAGGTGATTGGTCCTGGGGTGAGCGGTGAATGTCCTGAGCGTAGCGGAATGCACTTTCAGGAAGATCATTTTATTGTCGAATGCCTTAATCCGGATACATTGAAACCGGTTCCTGAAGGTCAACCGGGTGAATTGGTGATTTCCTCTATTTCACGCGAGGCGATGCCGATTCTCCGTTACCGGACGCGGGACATTGCCGCACTTTATTCTGAAAAATGCTCTTGCGGACGTTCAACAATCCGAATGTCCCGTGTTATTGGCCGCAGTGATGATTTGCTGATTCTTCGTGGTGTTAATGTGTTTCCGTCACAAATTGAGGAGGCTCTTCTCACGATTGAAGGAGCGGCGCCGCATTACCAAATTGTTGTTGATCGTCCCAAGATACTGGATGAAATTCGTATTCGGGTTGAGATTTCGCCGGAGTTGTTCTCGGACAAAATGACGGATATGACCAATCTCAAGCATAAAATCGAACACGCCATACAACAAATGACTGGTTTACACATGCAAATCGAACTTTTGCCGCCGCAATCACTTGAACGTTTCGAAGGCAAAGCAAAACGTGTTGTCGATCACCGAAAACTTGTTGATTAAAAAAACAGTAATCTATCAGTGGAATATTCGTTTTTCTCAAAAAGGTCGCCTATCAGAGGCGGACGAGTGTGTTGATTGTTGCTTGTGGTTGCTAGTTGTTGTTATTCTTTGGGTTAGCGTGAATAATCAGTACGCCGGTTGTTTACCGTAATCGCCCGTTTTTACCCTTTAACATTGCGCCCG
>JAITBS010000496.1 GCA_031283515.1 Planctomycetaceae bacterium | reverse complement strand
GTACCAACAACCTGAAACAGCTCGCTCTGGGAGCACACAACAATGCTGACATTTCGGAAGGTTTCTTTCCGGTCGGCGCAAGAGATATCAACTTCTTGACTTGGGCGACATTTATCCTCTCATATATTGAGGAAATGCCACGTTTCTCCAGTATGTCCACAGGTTATACCCCATACGGTTCAACTTCGGGGACAGGAGGATTTGTTTATGACAGTAGCGATTCGTCAGAAGGAGGACGTTATGACCGTCGCCAAAATATACGCCCCTTTGCTGAAGGTATTTCTGGTCGCATCACATGTACTCAATGCCCAAGTTCTCCGAAATCAACTTGGCATGCTAATGTAGAAGCCCCCTCAGATATGCAATGGTGGAAACAAAACTATCTTGCTTGTTGTGGACGTACTGGAGTAGAACCTGCCGATCCAGAATGGTGGTACGGAGGAGCACTTCCAGCTACTCAAGATGGTGTTACCTATTCAATGGGGAATCATAGTTGGTTACCCACATTCCGATATCAACATAGTGTGGGAGATCGTGTTGATGCAGCAGGCGGATGTTTCGGAGCCTACACGATAACCGGTACTGCAGGTTCTGATTCGGCTGTTCGTGCTCAGCGAGCCTTTGAATACCATGGTGTTCCAATGTCATTGATTACAGACGGAACTTCTAATACGGTTATGTTTTCGGAAACTATTCAAACAGATAGTGATTCCTCCCATACATACGACAAGGATGATCGCGGCGCACCTTATCGGGGACACAATGCCTTTTTCTCTACCTATTATGAACCTAATTCAGTGCAACCCGATGAACTTTGGGCTCCTTTTTGTCACAAACCCGGTGATACCGTCAATCCCGTTTCACCAAAATGTCCTTGTGTAAATGAAGCAGGAACCCAAATGTGGGAACCGCGAATTACTGCACGTTCCTATCATACTGGCGGCGTTAATGGTGCTATGGCAGATGGAAGTGTCAGCTTCTTCACGGATACTATTAATCGTACAACATGGCGAGCATTAGGGGCTGCATTTGATGGGGAAACGTTGTCTAAACCGTAATGGATCTTTACTGTCCTTGATTTTTTTCGTAAAAACAGCTATTACAGAGTAATTACTTTGTATTATATTACCCGCTGCATTGCGGCGGGTTGGTTCATGTTGTCCTTTTAGGATTCTGTACAATTGAATCTAATTGCTAAATATTTTACTAAAATTTATTACTATAACGTAATATTTACTGATACCGTTATTAAATTCGCTATTATGTGAAAAAACTTTAAAATAATAATAACCCATGTTACATTTTAAAAAGAAATTAATCGTCAACCTTTGGGTTGTACTTTGTGTCTGTTGTGTTTTATTGATAAGTTGTCAACATATAAATCCTGACGGTCGTGAAGATGTCTCAGGCAGAATAACGTTAAATGGTACCCCAATCAAGGCAACATCCGCCAATATTATTTTTGATCCATTAGAGACAGATGATAAAACAGCGGGAGGAGTTGGTATGATTTCACGGGATGGAACGTTTCTCTTGACAGGAGCAAATGCTGTTAAATCGGGTAAATATCGCGTTCGTTTTTCAGCAAACATTTCTTATGATAGTACCACCCAACAACCGGCAACATCTCAAACTGATATTGTCAATTTTTATAACGTCAGTTTATTACCTGACGAATTGACAACTGAAAAAAGTATGTTAACATTTGAAGTAATAAAGGGGAAAAAGAACATTTTCAATTATGATATTGTAACGAACTACAAACCTAACACGAAACCAACTGGTCGTGCTGCACGAAAAGGAAAACCGCCTTTATAAATGCCGCAAAAATATGTAACAGTTCATGTCGATAAATAGAATATCGGAGAACTCAAAAGGTAGGTAACCTTTGTATAATTCCGGTAGTCATTTGATTGATGTTTATTTGTGTTATGATTCATGCAATGATGTAGGCAACGTTTCTCCAAAATATCGTACAAAATAAATGAAACACTAATTGCCTTCATCAACGGATTCTTTGTGATCTTATAAGTATCGTGACGGTTATAAATTTTCGTAATATTTCAATGTATTTTACCGTGTTGCGGTAAGTTGTTAGGCGATATCCTTTCAGAATAATCGTAATACGGTAATTTATGCCTACTGTGTGTAAATTGATATAAATAGTTACAAAATGACAAAACCACTGAAAGATTATCAATCGTTTGATCAAATATTCTGTTTCTTTTTGTTGTGGTGCGTAATTCTTTACATAACTGCCGTATTTGCGCAGGAATCTGAATTTTGTCCGAATCCCGAAACGCCCGTTTGGATTCCGATTTTCAAGGGAATTGAAAAAACTCAATCGGTGTCAAGACAACCACGTTTACAACAAGTTTTTGCTGTTCGTATTGATACGAAAACTAATGGAATTTCGTTTTTCTCAACACCCAAAATAGAAGAAAAGAGCAAACCGGAAAATCAGGAAACGGTTCGTCAACAAACAGATGAATTTCTTAAAGAGTATCGTCTTCAGGTTGCAATCAACGCCAATTTTTTTTCTGTTCCGAAAGGTGAAAAGTATTCACTTCCTGGGACTTCCAATTTGCAAGGTCTTGCCGTGTCGGAAGGTTCTATCATATCACCGTCGAACGAACAACCTTCCGCTACTTTTGCCGTTTTGAAAACAGGTCAGGTACAGTTGAAAAATTATTCCGTTTCCGACAATGATTTGTACGATATTCAAACTGCTGTTACCGGTAATACTTTTATTCTTCATAACGGAAAAATTCTTCCGCAAACGAACAACGATGTACATCCGCGAACCTTATGCGGGCTTACTCAAGATAATCGTTATGTTATTTTCGTTGTGATTGACGGACGCCGCCAAGATTATAGTGAAGGGGCAACCTATACGGAATCTGCTCAATGGCTTTGTTATTTCGGTGCGTGGAACGGTTTGAATCTTGACGGCGGCGGTTCTACGACATTGGTAATTCGAGATGAAACCGGAAAACCTGTTGTCCAAAATCGCCCAAGTGATAAAACACTTCGATATAACGGTAACAATATTGGGGTTAGAGCGTTACCGTTATCTCGTCCATTCAAACAAACACCGTAAAATACTGTTGTAATCAATTCATAATACTTGAAATTTCGGTTTTCGTTTTTCTGATAAAATCAATTCTTTGTAATAAATGATGTCCGCAGATTACACAAATAGACACAGAAAAAAATCTGTTGAGTTACTATTAAAAATTGTGATTGACATTGGCGTTGTTATTTAGCGGCGACTATTATTTATTGATTATGTGGGTTATTGATATTATTTTCTTTTCTTTGAATTGTTTTGTGTGCGGCATCGAGAATCTGGATTAGAAGCGGGTCGGAATAAGAAAAATTCAATTCGTAAAGCCGACGAAGATATTCTTTCGCGATTTCCATATCGTTCTGATTTTCCGCCGCACACCACGCTAAACCGGCAAGACCTAACGCTTGATCTTCCACATCAATATCACTAAAATCCGCAAATTCCTGAAAAATAGGAAGCGAATTAGTTGTATCCCCTATAATTCCCTCGTGAAAATAACAACGAATCAATTGTCGTTTTGCTTTTCGTCCCCAAAGATATTCTTCTTCGGGAAAATACTCAAGAATACTTTGCCATGCATCGGTTGTATTCAGAATACAGGCATAAACCCATTGTTCGGAAACGGAATTCTGTTTAGCAATTTGAGTGGAGCGTGGTTTTTCCAAAGGGTTGGGCATTGAGTACACCCGCAGAAAACCAAGTGTTAAACCAATTACAAACACCGCCGGAAAAATTAGTAATCCCCAAAATCGAAAAGAATGTTGTTGATTTTTCAGTTGGTTTTCTTTTTGCAACACCTGTTGAAGTTTTTCGGTAGTCGCCATGAGTCGTTGATCGATACGCCCAATAAAAAACCGATCCCAATCACTCAATCGTGTTGATGCTTCCGTATCGTTTAGATACACGGTATAAAGTTCGCGTAGTTCCAATTGGACATCATAAAACGACTGAAAACGTTTTTCGGGTTGTTTCTCGATCATTCGGAGGACAATCCGTGCAAGCGGCGGCGGAATATCCGGTCTTAATTTTTCTAGAGGTTCTGGTTGTTGGTTTACGTGTTGCAGGGCAACCGAAAGAGCAGTTTCACCGCGAAACGGTGGACGTCCTGCCAATGCGTGATAACTGGTAATACCAAGCGAATACAAATCACTACGATGGTCTAATGATTTTCCTTGTGCCTGTTCGGGACTCATATAAAGCGGAGTTCCGAGTGTCATACCGATTTGTGTCAAGGCGGTTGCGGCAGTTGCCGAGCCATTGGAACCGCCAACCCGTGCCAGTCCAAAATCGGTAATTTTCACATCACCGTTATCGCCAAGTAAAATGTTGTCCGGTTTAATATCTCGATGAACAATTCCGGTTTGTGCTGCTTTTTCAAGTGCGGAAGCAGCATACCAAAGAATATCGGCAACCCGTTGAAACGGCAAAGGACCGTCTCGCCGAATCAATTCTTGAAGCGTTTGTCCCTGAACATATTCCTGAGCGATAAACCAAAAACCCTCAAAACAATCGGTCTGAAATATCTGGACAAGATTGGGATGACTCAATGCAGCAATTGCTTTGGCTTCACGGACAAAACGTTTGATATAAGTTTCGTCATGAGCCAGTTCGGGTTTCAGAATTTTGATTGCGACACGGCGTCCCAGCGAACGTTGTTCTGCCAAATACACCTCTGCCATTGCTCCGCCGCCGATTTTGCGGAGAAGATGATAGTCACCAAATTCCCGATTAGTTAAATCGTTGTTGTGCATAATTCCCGTATATGATTTTGTCATGGTAGTTTCTAAAAAAACATTTCATACGAATCTAACCTCTGAAAAATAAAGGACTAACGACAATTTTATAAATGAACAACCTGTTTTTTAGAAGTTCCATCATAATTTCAGTCATGATTTTGTTTGTGTTTATATTATGTTATTTTTTGGAAAACAACAAGTGGT
>JAITBS010000270.1 GCA_031283515.1 Planctomycetaceae bacterium | reverse complement strand
CGCCACACCGGAACCTGCTACGATTTTGATTTTTGGTCTTGGTCTTGCCGGTCTTGGACTTCGACGACGGTTTATCAAAAAAGGTTAAGATAATTAAAACCTTTCCAAAAATAAAATCCTTAAATAAAATCCTTAATATTAACAGCCTATCAATCTCACTGATAGGCTGTTAGTTTTTTAACGCATGACCACAAAACACATTCGCTCTTGTTTGCTCTTTCTTGCGAATATAAATCGGTCGTAATTCCAATTGTCCCAACCTCTGAAATATCACGGTTTACGGTAATACACCTGTTATGAGTAGAAAATAAATTGCCCGTACAAACCATAAAACCGTTAAAGTTTTCCTAATCCTTATTTCCGGATTCGCCGATAGTCTGAATAACAATCGTTTATTTATTGGCAAAAAGATCAATCTTTATGTCAATGAATGAGTGTCTATTGTTGTAGAAAAGGTAAAAAGCAGTAAACCGAAAAGCCGCCACATGGAATCAATCGAACCGGATTTTATTCAAGATTCGTTGTCTGGAATTTCAACTGGGCAGGAAGAACCAATCCTTCGCATAGAAAATCTCAGTATTAGTTTTGGTTCCAATCCGGTACTTCGGAATATTGATTTTTCCATTTTCAAAGGTGAAACAGTTGCGATTATTGGCGAAAGCGGTTGTGGTAAAACCGTGTTGCTTAAAACATTGATTGGACTCCATAAACCGAATACAGGACGTATCCTTTTTGACAATAAGGATTTGAACGAATTATCTTATTTTGATCTTGCGCGGATTCGCACACGATACGGATTTGTATTCCAACAGGCGGCTTTGTTCGACAGTATGACGATAAGAGAAAATATTGCTTTTTCTCTCGTTCAGCATACGAATAAATCAAAAAAGGAAATCAACGAAATAGTCGAACGGCTTGTCAATGAAGTCGGGCTTTCGCAACAGGTTCTCGATAAAAAACCCGCTGAACTTTCCGGCGGAATGAGAAAACGAGTTGGATTTGCAAGGGCGTTGGCACTGGAACCGGAACTAATACTTTACGATGAACCAACTACCGGTCTTGATCCAATTATGAGCGATGTTATTGATGAACTCATGATCGCCGCACAAATACGTTATAACGTAACAAGTATTATGGTAACACACGATATGAAATCTGCATGTAAAGTTGCCGGTCGAATTATTATGTTGTACCCGTTTGCCAAACTTGCGGAAACAGAACCACAAATTATTTTCGACGGAACACCGGAAGAAATCAAAAAATCAAAGACTCCACAAGTTCAACAATTTTTGGGAATTAAAAACACAGGATAAAATGTAACGGTCTATTTTTATCAGCCGAATCCGAAGAGAATACAGATATTCGCCAATATTTAGTCGTAGTTTTTGGAGATTATTTTTCCGAGAATTACGAAACAAACAAAATAATAAAACATACGAAAAGAGATAAAAACTAAAGATACGATTTTATTCAAATTCAATAAACGTTTTAAAATAATCAGTGAAAATCTGTGTAATCTGCGGACAATTTGAACGAAGTTTCGAACCGTTCATAAAAGAAACCGTTACGATATAAGCACCGGAATAACAATAATTTTGTATAATTAAAGGGAATTTTTCCGTAACTTGTTAATCGTTCTTTTTCCGTTTTTCCGAATGGATTGATTTTGTACAAAAAACCAATTAAATTATGAACAAAAAATTATGAATACTCAACAGCGTGAATTTCGGATTGGTATCATGGTTCTTGCGGCATTGATTGGTCTTGTCGTTTTGATGGTATTTTTTGGTAAGCAGTCAATTGTCAATCTTGGCGGCGAATACACGGTCAAGGTTCGGTTCCAGCGAACACCGGGAATTAGCCGTAATTCACCGGTGTTTAAAAATGGAGTGACAATCGGGCGTGTTTCGAATGTTCAATTGGTAGATCAGGATCGGGAAGTTGAAGTATCGGTTCGTATTTCCAAAGCACGAAAACTGTACACTAATGAAGAATGTCATATCCGCCAAACTGTTATCATGGGCGAAGCCTCGTTGGAATTTGTCAAAAAGGCAAATTTTACCGGTAAAATTGAGGAAATTGATCCTGATAAACCGTTGGTTGGCGGAATGCCGTTGGATTTAATGAACGGATTTTCCAGTATTGAAGGTGATTTGACCAAAGCGATTAACAGTGTATCCGATGCTGCGGTTCAGTTTAGCAATATTACTGTCCGAGTGAGCAATTTTCTTGATCAGATCAATTCCTTTTTCGGAAATTCGGAGGAGTTACAAGCTCGGCGAACCTTATTTGAAGACACGTTCAACGAAATGCGGGCGACAATGAAATCAATGAACCAGTTCGCTGATGAAGGAAATAAATTTATTGGTGATCCGGTTATTCAAAAAAATGTACGTAAATTTGTTGCTGATATTCCTGAGCTTGTTGATCGTTCACGGACACTGATTGATGGTTCGAACCTATTCGTCCAAGATGCTCGTTCACTAGTCGAACGCGGTAATGTTTCAATGGAAAAAATTGTTCGCGGACTTGAAAAAGCCGAACGGGTTCTTGAAAGTGTATCGAAAATCACGGATAGTGTTCAAGATGATGTTCCTGAATTTGTCGCAACACTCAAAAAGAGTGCGGTAAAACTGGATTCGCTTTTTAGCGAATTGACAACGATTGTCGAAGGATTTCGTAACGCCGACGGAACGGTTAAAAAACTTATGCGTGATCCGGAAATGTATGAAAAATTACTGACAACTCTTGATAATATCGAACAAATTACGGATGAAGTCGATAAAATGTTACGAACCGACATTAAACCGATTACGAGAAACATCAACATCCTGACAGATAAAGCAGCCCGAGATCCGGCGATTTTTATTCGGAATCTGATTCGCAAACAACCGCCGGTCAAATCTTCGCTTCCATTTTGGGGCGATGGTCTTGGAAGTGATACGTTGTGTGATTGGGAGTCTTTCAATCAGGAAGTTCAACCGGATACGATGGAAATGCCCCAATCGGATGAAATCATGATTGAAGAATTTCCAACAAAAACAATTATCGAAACGGAATCGCAGATTCTAAAACCGGCTTTACCCAAGATCAAATCGTTACCAAAGTTCAAGTCTGCCCGTTTAACACTGGAACGGCGAATCCATTCGCTGTTGCCCTCGTTTTTTTCGGAGAATAACAGTGAACATCAAGTATTGCGAACAACTCCAAACAGAATGAGAACATCGGAAAATATCGCAATTCCCGAAGAAGGACGAATCGTTCATATTGATCCGCGTTACACGATTGCCGAAAACGAAGAACCGGTCTATCAACAAACTTCGTACACAATTGAAAAAGAATAGGTAATTAGTCACATAAAATTACGAATTGATACCTCTTGTAGTCATATTGATGATGTTTTATATTTTACAACACGAAACACACAAAATAGCACGAAAAATACAAAATTTTTGTTTTGACTCTTTTCGTGTTATTTTGTGTGGTTCGTGTTATAAAAAATTCCACTGAATGATGATGAAAGTAATTTTTATAAAGACACACCGTATATCTTATGTTGTTTTTTGGTTTCTAATCTCCATTCGTGAACAAATCAAATTGGTGATTGGCAAAAAACGTTAAAATAGTACCCCAAAGCAAAATTTCAAATATTTATGAACATAATTCATTATCTAACACGTTCGATTCGTCAACTTTACGATTGGGTTCTTTCGTGGGCGGAAACTCCGT
The DNA here is from genome assembly GCA_031283515.1 of Planctomycetaceae bacterium. Lineage (GTDB taxonomy): Bacteria > Planctomycetota > Planctomycetia > Pirellulales > Thermoguttaceae > WRKP01. Next base: position 2,163 of record JAITBS010000270.1, on the reverse strand, counting down.
ATGGTAGTCCGGTTCTTTTTGTGCTGGCGTTTATGGAAAGTTCCTTTTTTCCGGTTCCGCCGGATGTGTTACAAATTGCTCTATCCGTGAGTAAACCGCGCCGCGCCTTCTGGTACGCCACAATTAGTCTGATCGGTTCCGTTCTCGGAGCAATTCTCGGATATTACATCGGGCTCAAACTTTGGGAAACAACTCATGATTTTTTCTTTACTTACATTTTCAGCCAAGAAAGTTTCAGCAGAGTAGAAAATTTGTATCACACATACGATTTCTGGGCTGTTTTTATTGCCGCATTCACTCTAATTCCCTATAAAATTTTTACTATTGCGGCAGGAGTTTGCCAAATTTCACTTTTCACGTTGTTTCTTGCTTCTGTTATTGGGCGCGGTTTACGGTTCTATCTTGTTGCCCTGCTTCTCTTTTTCTTCGGACCCTCCATTAAAATTCATATCGAAAAATATTTCAATTATTGCGTGATCATCTTAACAATTCTCCTTATCGTCGGCTTTGTCGGCATTAAGTATTTTATTAAATAACGGTTAATTATTCTGCGGCTCAGTTTCTGCGGAATTTTCCGTCCGCAGATTACGCAATTTTTCGGTAACTATTCCGTCGTCTTTTTGATTTTTCTTTTTCACCACTTCGGGATGAAGAAGAAAATTTTCACTGAATTTTCACTGAATATTCACTGAATAGTTACAAAATAAGATCACGACGGAACGATCACGACGGAATAGATACCGATTTCTTTTTTCGGTAGGAATTCTAACGGGGACTTGATTTTAACATAAAACAAGGTTAAACTTTTTCTCTGTATTTTACAAATTCCTGTTTTGGTTTTTCAAGGGAACTGCCTTCGTTTCTTGTTTCGGAGGTTTACTTTTTAACGTTTGAGGTGAATTATGACAAAAAAAGAAATTGTTCGCTCTATTTCCGACAAACTCGGTTTGACCCAGTTGAAAACTAAAGAAATCGTACAGAAGACGTTCGACACGATTATTGAAACTGTTGCGGAGGACGGGAGAATTGAACTTCGTAACTTCGGTGTTTTTGAGGTAAAAGTTCGAAACGCCCGCAAAGCACGGAACCCGAAAACCGGTGAAGAAGTTTTCGTCAAAGAAAAATGCGTTGTTACTTTCAAAGCCGGTAAGGTTATGGAAGAAAAAGTACACTCTCTACTAAATACTACTAAATAAAAAGCCAAAATAGGTAATTTGACTAAATAATTTACCCTCCCCAAATAAATTTTTCCGACAATAATAATGATTTTTGGGATATTACGACAAACAACAAAGAAGTTTTCTTCAGTTTCAGATAAAATATTTCCGATAAAATCTTAAGGTTTTAGGATTATTTTAGCTAAATGGTTTGTGTTTTTTCCCCCAAATGGTAGGTGTTATTGATTCGGAGTTTTCACGGAGGAGTATTATGTTGTATAAATTTGTATTGGCAATCTTTTTGGTGATTACCTTAATGAGTTCGACCGGATGCCTAATTCCAATGTACTCTGGAGATACAACGAGACGGGATAAACAATTGATCTATAATTCGGAAAACTTCCGCCTAATCCACGACGAATGGGAACGACTCTGGTTGCTCGACCAACCAAGCCACATGACTCCTTACCGAACTCACGGCGGAATTATTTAATCCCGCCAAAATTCATTGCAATTAAATTGATAAAACCAAAAATGCGATCTTCATGCTCAATGAATTTCGCCTTTTTGGTTTTTGTTCTTTCAGTTATCCCAATAACGTCCGCAGATTACGCAAAGTATTTAGTCCGCAGATTACGCAGAGTATTTAGTCCACAGATTACGCAGAGTTTCGCAGATTCGCAAGCGGAGTTTTTACCGAAACGGCAATAAACCGACCTTTTGGGTTGAATATTTATAGCCGGTTCTCTTTTTCGTTGTTTTGTAATTTTGTCTGTTTCGTAATTCTCAATAAAATAATCTGCGGATATCTGCGCAATCTGCGGACTAAAAATAAACAGTTACGAATTATTTTCTCCCTTTAACTTTCAGTAATCTATCAGTGGCATTTTTGTTTTTCGATTTTCACCCCGACAGGGGTGTGATTTTCATAACCGCAGGTCATCGACCTGCGGACTCGTACAACGAACATTCCTCTGTCTGAAAGACAGAATTTTAATCATCGAAG
>JAITBS010000246.1 GCA_031283515.1 Planctomycetaceae bacterium | reverse complement strand
TGTAGAAAATCGTCAATTCAATAATAAACGATCTGTAATTTTTAACGAATAGTCAGATTCTATTCTATCTTGATATTATGTCAAGCGGGTGAATTCTTTTTTTTCTTCACTGAATTTTGAACGGGCGCAAAAAAAAAGTGTCCTATTGTTTTGAGCAACAGGACACTTTTACGGGAATACATTTGTCGAAACAGAAAAGCATGGAGTTTACCAACCGTACACGATGCCGGCGTTTCCGGTGTGCAGGACTTGCTGACCGTTAGCGTAGGCGTCGTAACCGCCGAACAACCGGATACGGTTTTTATCGTAATTCAAACCGGCACCAATAATCGCCCAATCACGTTTCGAATCGTTGCCGCGAACTGTAAATTTCGCCGTCGAACTGAAATTGGTCAAACCCGGATTTGAAAATTCCGCAGTGAAATTTGTGTAACTTCTGAGAAATTCGTGCATCCAGATAGCGTTTCCGTAAAGCGATAATTTCCCTTTGTTGACGGTTCGGGAATTTGTACTGAAACGGCTGCCCAGTAATGACCGAAGACTATGACCGTCTGTTGCATTGGCGGCAAGGTTCAGACTTTGGGCTCCGTGTTCGGCGAATCCGTTTTGCTGACTGCCGACGTACTGAATTCCGAAAAACGGCTGCAAGTTTCCGTAACGATTCTTTAATTCGAGACCGCGTTCAAGATAAACGGTTCCGACGATAGCGTCGTGTTTATTTTGTGTTTTGCGGTTGACGAATGAGATTGTCCGTTCTGTATCGTAACGGTTATTTCCGAGTCCGCCGCTTGCTAAAATGTAACCGATTTTCATTCCTTTACGAAGATAAAGACCGGCTAAAAATTCTTTTGATTTACTGTGTTCGAGCAAATCGCTTGAAATTTTTCCTTCGCCGTAGGATGCGAACGCCCCGACACGAAGACTGCGTTTGTACGAGCGGTCAACACCGACAAGTGTTCCGGCAAAACTCTGATTGTAACCGTAAACGTTTCCGTCAAATTGTGTTTCACCGCCGGTTCCGTAACCGAGTCCCCAAGTGTTCCATCGGGACGATATTTTCGTTGCGCAAACGTCTTCACAAGGATTACAGCCGTTTGTGTTACCGAATGCGTCGCGGCGCAGGACATCAGCAAGAGTGTTGTTGACGATGGTGGTGTTTTGAATTCCGGCGTTGGCGATTGTTCCATAAATTGCACCGCTCATCTGGTCAAGTGAAAACTTGGCGGCTTTGGAAATACCGGCACGGTGAGCAATACCGCCGTTCAATTTATCGAGTGTAACCAAAACGCCGAAGAAGTCGCCGGTTGGGTCAGGATCGAGACCGATTTCGTCAATATAATCACCAACCGCAACCTGATTAAACGTATCACCGAATTTTCCGTAATAATATTCGCGTTGAACGTCCAACCAATACGATTTTGTATCGTGATCGGCAAGGAAATCGAACAGGAGAATATCCGCCGGATCGTGAGCGGTTAACTCTTTGCTGACAATCAAATTACCGGCTTTGTCGGTGTCAAGGAACGTGTAATGTGTGTTACCGACATAACGAGCCGGAGTTGCGGTTTTAGTTTTATCGTTACTTGGAGATGTTACAAGAACATCACCGCCGTTAATTGTTGCGGTTCCGGCTTGCACGTCGATAAGATCGTTATGCAATCCAGCAAACGGTTTGCTTGGATAATGCGACGGATCAAGTTCGATGTGTAATTTTCCTGTTGCGTTATTAACAAACGAACCGACAACCGTCAACGTATCAATCGAATTACCCGGTGCAATGTTTCCGTTGTTAATGAAACCCTTTTTTGTTGTAACAGTTCCGGCTCCGTCAACATAAACGTAATCACCGGCGTTGTTGATGAACTGATTCTCAACATTAACATTACCGTTGACTTTAATATATCCAGAATTAAGACCGTTCCGACCAATATTGACGGTGGAATCATTCGCAACGTTAATATAACCTGTCGGGTTATTGGTAACGTCTTGACCGACATTCACTGTTGTAAACCGGTCAATCAGTCCATCGTTTGTCAGATTAACACCGGCATTAACCGTTTTATTATCAACGATTTGTGCACCGACTCCTTTGTTGTTCAAATTCGCAGCCGTTTGAAGTGTTACGACATTTTGAATCAAACCAACTGTGGGATTGTAAAAATCATCGTTGACATTATCAATATCACCGGTAACATCAACAAGATTTGCCGTATCAATAAGTCCGGCGTTTGTGAGCTTGTTACCAACTTTAACATTGGTGTTGTTGAGAAGTTGACCGGTTACGGTGTTACTCAAATTCGCCGCCGTCTGAACTGTCGCAACGTTTTGAATCTCGTCGGTGTTCTCAATATCACCTTTTACATCAACAAGTGTTGCAGTATTAACTGTTCCATTATTGGTGAGTTTACCATCAACTTTGATATTGGGATTATTAACAAGATTACCAGTATTATTTAGATTTGCCTTTGCGTCAAGTGTTGTAACGTTTGTAATCTTGGCGTTATTATCAACATCACCGGTCACTTCAATAAGTTTAGCGGTATCGACTGTTCCGTCATTGGTGAGTTTCCCGCCGACTTTAATATTAGTGTTAGTGTCAAGTTGAGCGAATTCACCGTTGTTCAAATTTGCCTTTGAATCAAGTGTTGTAACGTTTGTAATCATGTTGTTATTATCAACATCATCGGTTACTTCAATGAGTTTAGCGGTATCGACTGTTCCGTCATTGGTGAGTTTCCCGCCGACAGTGAGAGTTCCCGTATCGAGAATTTGTCCTGTCGTTTTGTTATCAACATTACCGGTAACGATAATTTCTTCGTTATCTTCAATAACACCATAATTATCAAGTGCCGGAACATTAAACGATGCAAGATTCTGAACAGTAATTCTGTTAGCAACACCACTTGTAGTAGTAACTTTACCAGTTGTTTTACCGTCAAGAACCGATGCGGTATTATTCACACTACCAAGATTCAGATTTGAAAACGTAACTGTTCCGGGAAGATTGAGTGTCGATTTAACGTTAGTCGAATCGGCTCCAATCGTTCCCTTGTTAAATTTCAGTGTTGCGGCACTGAGTGTCGTCTCGCCACCCCACGTCTCAAGATCAAACTTTCCCTTTCCTCCGATATTATCGGTAATATTTATGTCAAACGTACTATCTCCGCTATTTGTAGCTTCGCCATTGGCATCGGCTAGTTTACCAAAAGTCAAAAGCGTAGAACGTGTTGTCCCGTTTCCACGATCATCATAATCTGAAACAATGTCGCCATTGATAACGGCGCCACTCATTAAATTGATTGTTTCAACGTGTGCACTATCGCCAATGTAAATTGCAGCATCAGTTCCAGAAATAGAACCTGTTACGTCAAATTTACTGACAAGCGGACCATCGAGATCGTACATAATTAAGCTCGTATCCGCAAAATCAATGTATTTACCGTATGATTTTTGATTGTCTAATAATTTGAATTCTTCTGGAGTACTGACTCCCGAATATGGGACGCCGAAATCGAACCGCGCACCGATAGCAGGACCGTAATCAGGTAAACCATTACCTGTTGCTTGAATATCTCCACGATGGATAATTTGATGATTAGTTCCAAAAGCAACAAGCAATCCAGTTCCAGCATCTCCATTAGCGTAAACTTTTACATTTTGGTCGATAATAACTTTGTTATTCAAACCATCAACACGAATACCGCCGCCGGCATGTCCAACACTCAGTAAATCAGCCTGTTGCGTTACATTATTATTGTCTCCGTAAATGTGAAGCCCAAGACCATGTGAGGCGGTATTATAAACTCCGGTTTCGTAACCTAACCAATCACTATTACCACCGACACCTAGTCCTTTGCTTTTGTAAAAACCATCTGTATTCACAATCGTATTATTGTTAGTGTAAACAGATCGACCAAAGAAATTTCGTCGGTCAACTGTATAACCAATATCTTGAATGGCAGCTAATTCAACTTCCATAAAACCGGAATAGTTACGGTATAGTTGATGTGTCATTAAGCCATTTCGCAATCCAAAATGACCCAAATTTTGCTGTATCCCACCACTACTAGGATCAATAACATAATCTAGATTCGACATTGGTATATCGCGTGCCGTGCCATCTCCATAAACTTTTACTGCTTCTTGTTTATTAGTATCACCATGATAATTGGCATTACCAGGAGCACCAGTTAGCAGATTTAACGTAGCCATAACAGTGCCATCAATACCTAGCGCATGTCCAAACTCATGGATAAAAGTCGCTTCCAAAGAACGAGTTGACTCTGTCATTTGAGTGGGAGGTAAATACCCCCGCCAAGCATCCTCGAAACTCATCAATGCATGATATCCGGTCACATCATCAGACAGAACATTTGATGTATGTAATGGTTCATTATGACCAAGCATCAATACGTTGTATGGTTTTGGATAGTTATTAGTACCGTTGACCGTCCATGCTCCAGCATTAGCATCACTTGTACGAGGGTCAATACCAGCACGGAGGACAACTGGCGTAGATACAGTTCCTGTTGGTTTAATTATCTCAACCCAATAGGCTAATCCGTTGAGTATTGCACCGATTTCTTGGTCACTGAAATCTCTAGTGCTATAGATCGGATTCGTACCTGTAGAATCTGTATATCCACTGCTGTCGTACATCTGTCCGTCGCCATACAAATCAAGACGAAATATAATATTTCCGTCCGAATTTTTGACTTCTCTGTATGTCTGACGAGTTTGTGCGTCAACGTTTCCGCACCAAACCGAGCCGACCAATAAAGCTCCGGTTAGCAATGCTTTTCCGAGCCATTTTTGGTGTTTTTGAGAAGTTCGAGCGTTGATCGAACGGGACAAGAATTTGAGGATTTTCGGCAGAAATAGCGTTTTGAATTTGCCGAAAAGAGAGTGAATGGCAACGATTTTTTTACCTAAACGGCCCCCCCCCCCCTAAATTATCGCCGTTTTTCATCTGGAAAACGTTGTTTTTGTCGTTTGTGACTGTTATTTTGTCCATAAATAAATTCTCCTGAAAAAAAATTTAATCGAAAGCCCAACTTGGGACACTTGGTTTATCGATTATTTTTGTGTCGGAATCAACAATTTTTTCGTTTCAGGAAAAATATTACTGTTTCATTACCCTTTCAATCGTTATAGCCGTTAAATTTTGTCGATATTACCTAGTTTTTCTCGAATTATTAGTAATATTTCAGTGAAATTTTTATTTTTGATTTTTCACCTTGAAGGGGTGTAATTTTCATAACCGTAGGTCAAGCACAGTACGACTTACGGCAGGCGAAACAGAATGATCAGAATCATACAACCCGTAATGATTAAAATTCTGTCTTTCAGACAGTGAGATATTGATGACGTCCATCCGCAGGTCGTTGACCTGCGGTTATGGAAATCGCACCTCTTCGAGGTAAACACCGAAAAACAAATATTCCACTGATTATATTACCTTTAATTCTTGTTCAATCGAGAACATAACCTTCCCGATAAACCGGTTTAATCAATTCGGCAACACCGGGCGTTTTGAGTTCGGCGAGGTTTGTGATTTTCATATTGGCGGCATCCCAATAAACTTTTTCACCCCATTCGTTGGCTTTTGAAGCAGTCCACACCGCAAGATTGCCAAGCAACATTGCCTCCGTGAGCGGACCAGCCTGTTTGGGGAAATTTGAAAAACAGAGGTCAGGCTTGTTCTCGCGAATCGCCGTAATAAGTTCAAACATATTACGCGGGTCATCGTCTTGTTTTTCCGCCGGTTTACCTTCGGCATCCGGATAATGCGGAGCGTAACGGATTTCAGGAATACTCACACCTTGTTTTCTGTCATTCCGACCATGACCTTGCGCACCTTCCGTACCAATAATCACTTCACCGCTTATCGGCATTTTTTCAGGATATTGGAACCCGTTTTCTTCAAGGAATTTCCGATCCGGAAACCAACCGCCGTCATACCAGACAAATTTGAATCCCTTACGGGTTGGCGTGTCCTGATACTCAAATTCGATTTGCGACGACTTCGGGTAAACATCAAAATCATGACCAGACGTTTTGGCAACAACCGATTTCGGGGAACTTAAATCCAATGCCGCCATAAATTTGTTTAAAGCATGGCACGCAATATCACCGAGTGCGCCTGTACCAAAATCCCACCAACCACGCCATGCAAACGCATGATAAAGACCCGGATAATATTCACGCGGTTTTGCCGGTCCAAGCCAAAGATCCCACTCAACATTTTTGAGTTCCCGTTCAATTCGGGTTTTCATTTCCGCAACTTTTTGTTCTGTATTGGGATTGTTTTCGGCACTGAGTTGGGCTTCGTAACCTTTGAGCGTCCGAACAAGTTCTGGTCCCTGAGGCCAAATCGGACGATTCGTCCAAACATGAATCTCTTTAATATCGCCATAGATACCGGCTTTCATTTCCTCCGCGTGGCGGCGAAGTCCATCAGACGCACTCCCTTGATTACCCATCTGGGTACACACTCCTGTCTCTTGGGCAACTTTACCCATTAGCCGAGCTTCATAAATTGTTCTCGTCAACGGTTTTTGAACATAAACATGTTTTTTCATCCGCATTGCCATAAGACCGGCGGGAGCATGAGTGTGATCGGCAGTGCTGATTGTTGCGGCGTCGATACTTTTTTCTTGTTCTTCAAAAAGTTTACGGAAATCCGTGTACGTTTTCGCTTTGGGATATTTTTTTGCTGCGTTGCCGAGTCGTCCCTTATCAACATCGCAAATCGCAACAACATCCGCAAATCGGGCAGCATGGGCAATATCGCCATCACCTTTACCGCCAATACCAATTCCCGCAAAAGCAAGACGTTCATTCGGCGAAGCACTCAGTTTGGGGGTTTGACCGGCAAGAACCCAATAACCAACTCCGGTTATTGTTGCGGTTTTCAAAAAATCACGACGGGTTGTTTGGTGTTTCATAAAAATCTCCTAAACAAAAGGTTGTTAACATGCGGCCCTATGCCGCTAAATCTGCCTACTGTTTTACACACAAGAATACATGTTTGTCAATTAGGCAAAATAAATTATTTGGTAATCTATCAGTGGAATATTTGTTTTTCGATTTTCACCCCGACAGAGGCAGTGGTTAGTTAATAGTTATGAGTGAATAGTGAATAGTGTCGCAAGCGGAGTAATACCATTTCGGCAGTAATTCCGCTTGCGCAACTATTCACTATTCACTATCCACTATTCACTATTCACTACTCCCTTGACCTACGGTTATGAAAATGTCACCTCTTCGAGGTGAAGAATAAAATGTTCACTGAATAGTTACTTACAAAAACCATACGTTTTCT
>JAITBS010000235.1 GCA_031283515.1 Planctomycetaceae bacterium | reverse complement strand
ATTTGCTGCTTCACATCAGGGAGATTATGGTTATATTTTTCCGATTGAAAACATCTTACATGCATTTAATATGCAATTAGTAAGTAATTACGGGTTATGAAAACAGATATTCGACACGCCGCGATGACTCTTGATACCGAACTTCGTCAGTATCCTTGGTTCCGTTGTGTTGGAATAGGCGATGGCGAAATTGTGGTTTATGTGAGTCAAAAACGACTTAATATGATTCGTTCCCTTTTACCTAGTACATGGGAAAAAATACCCATTAAAGTACAATATATGCAAAAACCAAAACCGCTCACTGTATCATGATGGTAAACATTATCAGCAGGTTTATCTGACAATGTCAACAGTATTAACATTAACAAAATTAACATTAACGGACAGTATCAATAAAATAAGATGATTGAACTGTCAACTATATCGTACAACCGAGCAGGCAATTGCAGATTACAGACGAAATTTTTAACGTGATCGAACAATGTCGATGCTTTGGTTTATTAGGTGGAACGTTGATTATGGAGATGTTCTCCGTTTCGACAATCCATTTCATTCACTATCCACTTTTAACACTTTGTTACACTTATGAAAAATTTGAGTCGATTGTTATTTCCTTTGTTTGTTTTCCTGTTGACCGGATTATCGGTTTTCGGAAGCGAGGCGGATCTTAAAATTCCTGAGATGAGCGCAGGGGATTTCGCTTATCTTTTCGGGATTAAAGGGGACATCCTTCTTTGGATCGGTCTTGTGTTTACTTTTGTCATTCTTGGCATAAGTATTTACTTTTTCGGTAAAATTAAAGCATTGCCTGTTCACAAACGGATGTCTGATGTTGCCGAAATTATCTACACAACGTGCCGTACGTATTTAGCGAAACAAATTAAGTTTCTTTTCTTTTTGTTTCTCTTTATTGCTGCTGCCTATTTTGTATATGTGTTTGCGCCGCAATGGTTTGGTACCCAGTCCCATGCAGAAGGCGAACACGCAGCGAATCCCTGGTCACTCCTGGTACAGGTCTTGATCTTTGCTGTTATTGGTATGGCAGGTTCGACATCTGTTGCTTGGTACGGTATCCGCTTGAACACTTACGCTAATTCCAGAACGGCATTTGCTTCATTACGAGGTAAGGCTTGGGATGTTGTTAATATTCCGTTACAAGCCGGTATGTCCGTTGGTCTTTTCCTTATTTCGTTGGAATTGATCGTGATGGTGCTTATTCTTCTTATTGTTCCTCGCGAAACCGTTGGTATTTGTTTTCTTGGTTTTGCTATTGGTGAATCACTTGGAGCGAGTGCTTTGCGTATTGCCGGTGGTATTTTCACCAAGATTGCCGACATTGGTTCCGACTTGATGAAAATTGTTTTCAAAGTCGGTGAAGACGACCCGCGTAACCCCGGCGTCATTGCTGACTGTACCGGTGATAACGCCGGTGATAGTGTTGGTCCGACCGCAGATGGTTTTGAAACTTATGGTGTTACAGGAGTTGCGCTTATTTCATTTATCGTATTAGCGATCACCGATAAAACCATTGAACCGTTACATCAAATCGAGGGATTGAAAACTCTGACTGCAGCAAGTTTGCAGGCAATGTTAATTACTTGGATTTTCTTTATGCGGATTTTGATGGGTTGTCTTTCCGGTGTTGCTTACTTCATTAATCAGTCGATTGCTGAAAAGAAATACTCCAATCAAAAACAATTTAACTTTGAAGAACCATTAACCTCTCTGATTTGGTGGGCGGCAATTCTTTGTATTGCTGTTTCGTATATTTTCAGTGCGTTAATGCTTGGTCAACTTCCCAATGGAGCATGGTGGAAACTTGCTACAGTTATTACCTGCGGAACATTGGCAGCTGTGTTAATTCCTGAATTTACAAAAATTTTCACCTCGTCAAAATCGAAACATGTTCAGGAAGTTGTTACGGCATCACGTGAAGGCGGAGCATCTCTGAATATTTTGTCCGGTATTATTGCCGGTAATTTCAGTGCATTCTGGACTGGCGGTTTGATTGCTGTTTTGATGGCGGTTGCTTATGCTATTACTCAGTTATCCGGTTTTGAGTTTCTTGGCGCACACGCTCCGATTTTCGCATTCGGTTTAGTTGCGTTTGGTTTTCTTGGTATGGGACCTGTAACAATTGCAGTGGACAGTTACGGACCTGTTACAGATAATGCCCAGTCAATTTTTGAACTGTCACAAATTGAATCGGTTCCGGGTATTAAAGAGGAATTGAAAAAAGATTATGATTTTGATGTGGACTTTGAACACAGTAAATGGTGTCTCGAAGCCAACGATGGAGCCGGAAATACGTTCAAAGCCACCGCCAAACCGGTCTTGATTGGAACTGCTGTTGCCGGAGCAACAACAATGATCTTTGCGATTATTCTGTTGCTTGACCAACTCAAAATTTTGAATCTTGATCTGACTCAAGCTCCCGTTATTCTCGGTTTGATTTGCGGCGGTGCCGTCATCTTCTGGTTTTCCGGTGCAGCAACACAAGCTGTAACAACCGGAGCTTATGAAGCGGTCGAATTTATCAAAAAGAATTTTGATATGAACAAAACCGAAGCAGATATTAACGATGCAAAAAAGGTTGTGGAAATTTGTACACAATATGCTCAAAAGGGAATGTGGAACATCTTTTTGGCGTTGTTCTCATTGACATTGGCGTTTGCATTTATTGATCCGAATTTCTTTGTCGCCTATCTTGTGTCGATAGCGATTTTCGGTCTGTTTCAAGCGATTTATATGGCGAATGCCGGAGGTGCTTGGGATAACGCTAAAAAAGTTGTCGAAGTTGATTTGAAAGAAAAAGGTTCAGACTTACACGCTGCATCGGTTGTCGGTGATACGGTCGGCGATCCTTTCAAAGATACTTCGTCGGTTTCACTCAACCCAATTATCAAGTTTTCAACTTTGTTCGGACTTCTCGCAACGGAAATTGCCATTGCCATGAAGTACGTTACGGTTGACGGCAAAACGGAACCAGGACAATATGCAAGTATTACTTGGGTTGTTGCCTTAGTGTTCTTAGCAATTGGTTTGTTCTTTGTCTGGCGTTCGTTCTACAAGATGCGGATTCCGGTAAAGTCGTAAAGTAGCTAAACCGCGCCGCTCGCAACGGCGCACAAAAAAGGAAAAGAATCGGGGATTTTGTCCCCGATTCATTCCCTTCGTACAAAAATGAAAAATAATAAAGAAGTTGTTGCAAAAACAAGTTCAAGAATTTTAAATAAATAAGAAACAAAAAAAATGGTTGTATCAACAACGGAAATTTTGGATACAAAATTTATTCGCAAAGCGATTCGGCAACGGATTGATTCGATAGACGATCAAGAAACGCTCAATACTATTTTGACATTTACCGATAAATGTTACATTCCTAAACCGTTAACAGCAGCACAATTGCGGGATATTGAAATCAGCGAACAACAATTTGCCGACGGATTGGGAATACCTCATGAAGATGCCATGAAAATGCTCGATCCTGAATTTCAAGACAATGAAATATGAAAATTAAATGGTCTCCATTGGCATTATCGCAATTGGATAAAATCACAAAGTATTACACAAAACGAAATCAATCTCATGTGTACAGTAAAAAGTTGCGGCGAAATGTTCACGAAACAATTGGTATGATTCGGCGTAATCCGTTTTTCGGTGAATCAATTCCGAACAATCGCCGACAATTAACGATAAGTAATTTTGTACTAATTTATCAAATTTAAGATGATGTGATACAAATACTTTCATTCCGCGATGGTCGGCAAAATACGGAAAATTAGAAGATAAAATCATGGTAACAGCAGAAACCAAAGAATTGTTGCACAATAAAAACGAGAACATTTATGTTCTTACGCCGGAAGAAGAACAAATAATTGACGAAGCCGAAGCGGAACTTGATGCCGGTTTGGGAATACCATACGATGTTTTTAAACAGGAGACACGTGAATGGCTCAATCATCTCAAAAAAGTGTACGGATAATAATAAGTAAACAAGCACAAAAACAATGGAATAAAATACTTGAATTTTATTCTAAACGAAACCAATCAGCAGAGTATTCAATAAAACCAGACGAACGATTGTGTGAATTATTAGATTTATTATATGGAGAGAATTTTGTTTCGGGTGAATTAACGAATCGAAAAGGAATACGCCGGATTGGTTTTGAAAATCGTTTTGCCGTTTTCTTTCGAATGAAACAAGATTGTATTGAAGTAACATCTATCGTGGATACAAGACGTAATATTCAATTAAGTTAAAAGGAGATAAAATCATGGCAACAACGGAAATTAAAGAATTGTTGTGCAATAAAAATGAGAGCATTTATATTCTTACGCCGGAAGAAGAACAAATGATTGACGAAGCCGAGGCGGAACTTGATGCTGGTTTGGGAATACCTGCCGAAGAAGTTCATAAGGAAATACGAGAATGGTTGCGCAGTTTTCCAAACACAAAGTAGAATGGACTCCACTCGCAAAAAAACAGTGGAAAAATATTCTTGACTTTTATGTAAAACGAAACGGATCACAAGATTATTCGTTGAAATTGGATATAAGATTGGAAAAATTATTGGCATCCTTCCGACCTAATATTGATCAGCCAGGTGAATTAACGAATCGAAAAGGAATACGCCGGATTGGTTTTGAAAATCGTTTTGCCGTTTTCTTTCGAATGAAACAAGATTGTATTGAAGTAACATCTATTGTGGATGCAAGACGTAATATTCGACTCAATTAAAAAGGATTAAAAAAATATTTGAAATGAGAATTACCGATATGGAAAAACAAGTTATGATTGAAGCGGTTAAAAAAGCAGACACAGATGCGGCGTTATGGATTTTCGGTTCCAGAATTGATGATACAAAAAAAGGCGGCGATATTGATATTGCCATCCTTTCGCCCAAAATTGATATTATGAAAAAAATTCAGATACGCCGTGATATTCTCGATAAAATCGGAGAACAAAAAGTTGATATTATTGTTTCGCATGACGGTTCGGAACCCTTTTTCCGTTTAGCCCAAGAAACAGGAATACGAATTGTATGAATAATTCTCTTGAAGTATTGCGGATGAATATAGACGGTTTTTCCGCAAGCCTTGGTTGGTTGCGGCGTTCTTATGAACGTTGTGTTGGTATTGGAATTAAAACGGATTATACTGAAATTGAGTTTGATTATTTTGAAAATTTAACGTCAAGATATGCGAGGACAATTGATTTGTTAGTCAATAAGGTTTTACGAAGTATTGATGTGGTTGAATTTGTTACGGGAGGTTCATTGATTGATGTTGTCAACAGAGCGGAACAGCGGGGAATTGTTAATTCCGTTACTGAAATAAGAATGCTCAAAGATTTGCGTAATGAAATTGCCCATGAATATGAAACCGGTAACTTGCGGGAACTTTTTGATGCCGTTCTTCAAACTGTTCCGCAACTCTTTACAGTGTCGGAACAGGTTATTGATTATTGTAAAAAATACAAGATTCAAAAATAATGGAAAGTAAAAGATAAAAATAAAAACAAGATGACAATAATGAAGCCTAAACGAAGACATTTATCGTTAGAAGAATTTAATCGTGCGAATGACGAATTTATAATGTCTGTGATAAGTCAGATGTCTGACGAGTTATCAGAACAACGCCGCAAACAGACAGAGCAGAATAACCGAACACAAAATAAAGATATAAAGAACACTTTCGTTGAACGTTAATAGTTTTATCGTGTTACGAAAACACGGTTAAAGATTCCGATGAGAATGAAAACCGGTAAAACAAAATTGTACGAATTATATGATATTGACGGTAAAAAGTCGATAACGTACAGTCGGCGGGAAGCAAAAAATGCGTTCAAACGCGGATTTATTGTTGCCGAAAATTCTATTTTATCGTGCCAGATAAATCGATACATAAAATCAACGACCATTATTACAAAACAATGGTTAAGAAAAGTTCCAGAGCAATAGAAATAACAAAGGAGAGATAATTATGAAACCGGATACATTTACATTTTCCGAAGAGTTTTTTCTCAAAGCTCATGATGATATGGTTCGTTCTATTATGGAGCAGACATCGCAAGAGTTGTATGAACAACACCTCAAGCGGTTGGAGAAAAAGAAACAAAAACAAAATAATAACCGAACACAAAATAATGACGTAAAGGAAACTTTCGTCAAGCGTTAGTAGTTTTATCGTGTTACGAAAACACGGTTAAGAAATTTCATCGTGCTGCGTGCAGCGCGGTTCACTTTAACCCCATACGACACATGGTTACAGCGGAAAAAAATATTGGTCGCATCACACAAGTGATCGGCTCGACATTCGATGCGGAATTTGCGGAAGATCATCTTCCGGCAATTTATAATGCTGTTCGCATTGACAGTGAACAAAAAGGTCTCGTCATTCATTTGGTTGGCGAGATTCAACAACATCTTGGCGGAGGGAAAGTCCGTTGCGTTGCACTTGGAACGACTGATGGTTTAGTGCGCGGCATGGATTGTCTTGACACCGGCACACCTGTTTCTGTTCCGGTTGGAAAAGAAACGCTTGGTCGGGTATTCAATTTGCTTGGCGAACCGGTTGATAAAAAAGGACCGATCAATGCCGCTGAATATCGACCGATTCACCGTGATGCTCCGACGATTACTGATCTTGCTACGAAAACGGAGATATTTCCGACGGGTATCAAAGTTATTGATCTTTTAACGCCGTTTGTTCGTGGTGGTAAGGCGGGATTATTTGGTGGTGCGGGTCTTGGTAAAACGGTTATTTTGCAGGAACTCATTGCTCGAATTGCTTCGGCACACGGTGGAAACTCTGTTTTTGCCGGAGTTGGCGAGCGAACCCGTGAAGGAAACGATCTTTGGCTTGAGATGTCCGAAGCCAAAATTGGTAACACTGGTCGCAGTGTTATTGAACAAACGACAATGGTATTTGGTCAGATGAATGAACCGCCTGGGGCAAGACTTCGTGTTGCGCTTTCGGCGTTGACGATGGCGGAATATTTTCGTGACGTTACAGGAACTGACGTTCTGTTGTTTGTCGATAACATTTTCCGGTTTTCTCAAGCCGGTTCTGAAGTTTCGGCGTTGCTTGGACGTATGCCGTCGGCGGTTGGTTATCAACCGACATTGGCTTCGGAAATGGGGGCGTTACAAGAAAGGATTGCGTCAACGAGTCGCGGAGCGATCACGTCGGTTCAAGCGGTTTACGTTCCGGCGGACGACCCAACTGATCCGGCACCGGCAACCGCGTTTGGTCAATTGGATGCGTTCATTTATTTGGAACGGGCGATTTCCGAAAAAGGAATTTATCCGGCGGTTGATCCATTAGCGTCCTCGAGTCGGGTTCTTGATCCGCAATACGTTGGGCAACGGCATTACGACTGCGCCCGAACTGTACAACAAACACTTCAACGTTATCGTGAATTGCAAGATATTATTGCGATTCTTGGAGTTGATGAATTGGCGGAAGAAGACAAGTTGGTTGTTCATCGTGCCAGACGTATGGAACGGTTTTTATCGCAACCATTTCTTGTTGCGGAAGTGTTTACCGGCAAGCCGGGTGAAATTACACCGCTTGAGGACACGATTCGTTCTTTCGAGGAAATCGCCTCTGGAAAATGGGATCATCTTTCGGAACAAGCGTTTATGTATGTTGGAGCTATTGAGCAAGCTGCCGAACAAGAAGAAAAACTTCAGGCTGCCGCAAAGAAAAAATAGTTATAAAATCATCAACACGGAATCGTAGATGATTGTCTGCGGTTCCGTTCCGGTTGTTTCTGTTGTATTTTAGGGAAATTTACCTTGTCGGATTTTAACAACAAACCTGATCCCGAACCAGATTTGGGTATCAAAAAATTCCATACGGAAAAATTTGAAA
>JAITBS010000107.1 GCA_031283515.1 Planctomycetaceae bacterium | reverse complement strand
TATCCCACACCCCAGATCACCCGCATGTTCTCCGATAATGAATTTACGTCCAAAGATTTATGGCATGAAGTTAAGCCGTTGGTTCGGTCTTATGAAACGGATGATGTGTGTTTGATTTTGACGACACGATCATTCCCAAACCCTACATGGACATGGACGAAAATGAAATCCGCTGGCATTGCGATTACAGTCATGGACGTAATGAGAAAGGTATCAACCGTTTGACGGCGTTTTACCACAGTCAACCGTTCAATGCTTCGGAGACATTGCGTGTGCCGGTTTCCTACGAGTGTGTCAAAAAGACGGTTCATTATTGTGATTGTGATCTAAAAGCACGCAAAGAAAAACGCCAAAGCGAGGTCAGTAAAAACGATGGAGTGTTGAGAAATATCACAAATCGCTTGAACAAAAATGCGTCGTTGGCAAAATCGCCGGCAAGAACAGTGACCACGCAAGGGAATCATTTATTTGCTTCGTTGGCGGCGTATGTTAAATTGGAGAGGTTAAAGCTCGTTCACAAACTAAATCATTTTGCCCTCAAAGCGAAAATCTACTGGGCAGTTTCAAAAGACGCATGGAGCGAACTGAAGAAAATAAAACTCGAAGCAAGTGCGTAACATGAGTAATTAAATTAAAAATAACCCCAGTTCAGTTGTTTTTTATTGATCATAATTGCCTTATCATGACCTCCAATCTCTATGTTATTTAATTTCATTAATAATAATGTAGAAAAAAATTCGTGATTTGGTCTTGACAGGTTTGGCAATTCGGGTATGATACCAATTACTTAATAAAAAATATTTTGCTTGTTGCCGCTTCGTGGTGGTTGAGACGGACTCTTTGATGTCTCTACTTTCCGATACAGATGTATGTTTGCCGGATGCTTATATGCAATTTTCATTCGAAAAACACGAAGTTTTAGGTAGATTGTTGACTCTTTGGGTGTCTTTTTGATTTTGTATGTTCTTCACAATTGAAAAGAACCTTAGTCATTAGGATGGACTTTCGAAACGCCTTTGAAATATTGATACCATAAAAAAATCAGATCAATGCAAAAAAGGTTGTTCGGTCAATGTTGACTTTCAATATTGACCTTATACTTAAACGTAAACAAAATCGGTAAATCTCTGTAACACAACACAATTAATGTTGCTGTTACATTCAACGTAAAGTGTAATGCCTTACCGGCTATGGTATAACCGGATGTTAGTCTTTCATAAATTGTTTTTCAGAGTATTGTTTCAATCCATAACAGGATTTTGTGTTATATTGTGTTGCTGCAAGGGGGACTTAAATTCTCTTTGCGGTGTTCTTTCGACAATCACCAACCAGGTGTCTTTACATGCCAAGAAATAATTCTAACGGAAACCGTCATAGTGGTCGCAATAATAGAAACGGAGGTGGAGGTGGTCGCCCGCGTCCCGCCCCAAACAGCGGCCTCATCGGTCAAAAAAATAACTTTAAAAAAGCAAAACCAGGCGGCGCACCAACCGGTGTCATGGAAATAGGTGACCCCAACGCCTATTATGAATCAACCGGAGCCTTAGAATTACACCCTAATGGTTATGGTTTTCTTCGCGATCCAAACAATGATTATGCCCGAATTATTACAGATCCGTTTGTTCCCGGAAGTATGATCGAAAAATATGGATTTCGGGAAGGTGTTCTCATCAGCGGTCTGATTCAGCCCGGTACCAAAACACAAGGTCCCCGACTTCGTGAAATCAAAGATGTCGATGGAATTTTGGCAGATGATTATCAGACAATTAAACCGTTCGACGAACGAACCCCCATCAATCCAGAAGATTGGCTCCGCCTCGAAACCGGTCCCCAACCGTTGACAACACGCGTTATGGATATTCTGACTCCTCTCGGAAAAGGTCAACGCGCTTTGATTGTTGCCCCGCCGCGAAGCGGGAAAACAATCCTTCTGCATCATATCAGTCAGGCAATTGTTAAAAATCATCCTGATGTCAAAGTCATTATCCTTTTAGTCGATGAACGTCCTGAAGAAGTTACCGACTTTCGACGCGCAGTCAATGCAGAAGTTGTTGCGAGTAGTCTTGACCGTGAAATTGAATCTCATGTTCGGCTTGCGCAATTGGTTGTTGAACGTTGCCGGCGTTTAGCCGAAATGGGAAAAGATGTTTTTCTGCTTTTGGATTCAATCACGCGTCTGGCAAGAGCATTCAATAAATGGGTCAGCAATACCGGACGAACAATGTCCGGCGGTGTTGATATTAAAGCGATGGATATTCCGAAAAAACTGTTCGCAACCGCCCGCGCCTTCGAAGAAGGCGGATCGCTCACCATCGTAGGAACTGCACTTATCGAAACCGGTAGCCGTATGGATGATCTGATTTTTCAGGAATTTAAAGGAACCGGTAATATGGAACTCATTCTTGACCGGAAATTAGCCGAACGCCGTATTTGGCCCGCGATTGATATTGGACAATCAGGAACTCGGCGTGAAGAAAAACTTTTTCCGCCTGAAATCCTTCATGCCGCAACCTTAATCCGGCGAACACTTTCCTCACGAAATCCAACCGACGCAATGGAGGCACTGACTACTCGACTCATGAAATCAAACTCCAATGCCGAGTTCTTTTTCCAATTCCTCAAAAGTGCTCAATCAAGATTGGATTAGTTAATTGAATTAGATTGAATTAGTTAATTGAATTAGATTGGATTGGATTGGATTGGATTGGATTAGTTAAAAGATAAAATTGTTCATAAAAAAACATTCCCGCCCTACTTGTATTACCGGAAATTCCCAATTATAGTATTTTATATTCCGGTAACGGTTTCGATCTGTTGTTATTCCGGCAACGGAAAAGTTCCCCCTATTTAAAATTTCTTACACTCATAAAGGAATTAAGATCATGATTCAAAAATTGAATTTGTTCCGATGTACTGTTTTTGGTGTTGCCCTGATTATCTGGAATTTTGTATTTGTGTTTCCGGTTTCTGCTCAGACAACAGCACCGGATCGTGGAGTTTATTATGGCGGCTCGGTAGTGGGCGGTGTTGAAATTGACACTGAAGGGCTTGTCAAAACAACCTCCAAAAAAATAATGGAAGAAGTCGGTAAAAATCTCAGCAAACTTCTTGAACCGATTCCAGCCGACCTGAATGAAAAAACGCCCATCCGAAAAATCTCACTCAAAAAACTTAACGCCCAAATTTGTCAAACAATTGAAAAACAAGAAGAATTTTCTGATTCCATTCGTTATCTTGGCGGTCTTACCTCAATTCGTTATGTTGTGGTCGTCCCAGAAGAAAATGATATTCTTCTGGTTGGTTCTTCGGAATCCTGGCAAGCCGACGATTATGGCAACATCATCGGTAAAACAAGTGGTCGTCCGGTGTTCCGGTTGGAGGACTTACTGACGGTTTTTCGTGCTTGGCGTAATCAAACCAGACCTTCGGTGATTACCTGTTCCATTGACCCGACAAAAGACGCTTTGGTAAAAATTGCTCAGGTCAACCGACAATTCCCTGTTGTGGATAGGAATAATGTTCAGGCATTTGCTGCTGCTCAAGAAGCAGCGTATGGAGTGAATGTTGTTACGTTTCAGGGTATTCCGGAACAAAGCCGTTTTGCGATGGTTCTGATTATTGCCGATTATAAAATGAAACAGATTGGGCTTGGTCATATCCCGTCTCCCATACGTAATTTACCTAGTTATGTCCACTTGATCGGCGGAAGTCAGAAACAAATTAATCCGCGATTTTGGCTGACGCCCGAATACGGTACAATTACTCATGATTCCAAAAAACTAACCTGGCAACTCAGCGAAGTTAAAGTTAAAGCGTTGACGGACAACGAATATATTGACTCGCGGAACAATTCCTACCAACCCAATGGTAAACCGGACAGAGCAGCAATTAATTGGTGCAGCAAAATGACTGCCAATTACGAGGTTCTCAGTAAAGCGGATCCGGTTTTTGGTGACTTGAAGAATTGTATGGAACTTGCGATTACGATTTCATTGATTTTGCGGGAAGGATTACTTGAAAAAGCCGGTTGCAAATTGACTGCGTTTGAAGACGCAACATTTCTTAAACCGGTTGTTTATCCGGTTCCGAAAACGGTTCGAAGTCAAGCGACTGTTGAAAGGAGTGGACGTTCCTTAGTTGTTGCTTGCGGCGGAGTCGAAATCAATCCGTTTATCACGCTCCAGAATGCCCAACTCGACAGCAAAATCGATACCGAAAGAACCAATCTTGTAAAAACAACCGGTGATGCTTGGTGGTCTAAATGAGTTTTTTTGCGGATGGCGGATAGTTCGCAAGCGGATTACGACAGAAACGGTAATACTCCGCTTGCGACACTATCCACATTCAACTATCCACTAAAAATGTTTGTTCATTCGCTTTTTATATGCTATACTGTTAATAATTGTTGAACTTTAAGCAACTATTAAAAATTAGGAAACGGTTTTTTAGAAGTTACTTTAGTTGATTCGTTCTTAATTTTCCCTCTCTCTATAACACGTCCATGCATATCATTCTGTTTGAAGACACTCTTTCACCTCAACTTTTTCCCGCAACAATTGCACGCCCTGCTTTTGCGATTAATATTGGAACTTACCGGTTGATTCATTTGGTTCGCCGTCTTTCGGATAATATTGAAGTTATTGTTCGTCCTTATCTTAAAGAGCTTGTTCTTTCCGATTATCCTTGGGTTTGGAAAGCCGAAAAAGGTAATCGTTCCGAACCGGTTCTCATTCTCAATGCGCGGGTTGTACCGCATGTTGACATAATCGACCATTTCAAACGTCTTATTTCGGAAGGTCGGTCGGGAGTTGTTTCCGGTCCTCATGGAGTTGCTTGTGCGCTTTTTTCCCGTGAAAACCCGTTGCCTAATGAACCGATTGGCGCATCGCAACTTTTGGGAATTATCGAAGACAAAAAATTACCGCCACTCGAAATTCCAATTCCGATGCTTGAATATGCTCATGATATTATCCGGCACCAAATTCGCATTATGAACGACAATCTCAATGATCGCTTGCGAACCCGTGAATACAAGGAAATTGCGGACGGTGTTTTTTCTGCGGATGGGCGACCACTTGGTCAGTATTGTGTTATGGACAGCAGCGAAGGTCCGATTGTTTTAGAATCTGATGTCAATATTGGTCCGTATTGTTTTTTCAAAGGACCGGTTTATGTTGGGAAAAAAGTGAAAATCATTGAACATTCTGCAATGAAGGATGCTGTTTCGCTTGGAAGTATTACCAAAGTGGGTGGTGAAGTCGAAGCATCTATTATCGAACCTTATTCCAATAAGCAACATCACGGTTTTCTCGGACACAGTTATTTGGGCAGTTGGGTCAATCTCGGAGCGGGAACCAGTAATAGCGATCTGAAAAACACTTATGGTGAAGTTGTTATGGAATACGCTAGCAAAAAAGTTAAAACCGGAATGCAATTTGTTGGTTGTTTTATTGGTGATTATGCCAAAACCGCTATTAACACGAGTATTTTTACTGGTAAAACGATTGGGGCGTGTAGTATGGTTTACGGGTTTGTAACGACCAATGTTCCGAGTTTTGTCAATTACGCACGAACATTCGGACAAGTGACGGAAACGGCGGTTGAAACATTAGTTCAGACGCAAGCCCGAATGTTTGCCCGCCGCAATGTCGAACAACGTTCTTGTGATGTACAATTACTTCGTGACATTTACGAAATGACAAAACATGAGCGTCAACTTGCCAGTGAGCCGTTGTCTCTCTGATCCTGCTAATCACAATATCTCCGTGAACATCTCCGTAAACATCTCCATGAACACCGACATTTTGAGGAATAAACGGGATGGTGAACAAGCCGTATCTATGTTTCTAACGGATATTTTGATAGGTTGGGAGCATTCCCATTCTGTGTCGATTTTTGATATCTATTCCGTGTTGATCATCTTTTATGATAGGCGATGTTTCGGCGAAACGTTGCCTACCTATTCAGGTCGTATCGGTGTTAGCGTTATGAATCAATCGTTGCGATCTTGTTTGGCGGTAAAAGACGTTAGCCCGACGGCAAAAAATACACACTGAAAAACAGTTTTTTTGGTAATCTATCAGTGGAATTTTTGTTTTTCGATTTTCACCCCGACAGGGGTGCGATTTTCATAACCGCAGGTCATCGACCTGCGGACTCGCACAACGAACATTCCTCTGTCTGAAAGACAGAATCTTAAAAATCGAATGTGTCATTCAGATCGTTCAGTTTCGTCTTTCAGACGACGTTGAGAAGAGATGTTGACCGTAGGTCGCGCTGCGCTTGACCTACGGTTACGAAAATACCACCCCTTTGGGGTGAAGAATGATAATTCCACTGATAGATTACATTTATTTTTGCTTTGTCCAAAATATGTAACAATGTGTTGACGTGGATTGGGAGTTGGTGCTGAGATTTTTACTTTCTCATTTTATTTTGCTCAATCATGACGAGAACAATGAAACGTTCCGCAAACCGGAAATTAAAGCACGGAACGAATTAAGTGAATGTTCACGGTGAATACAAATCCGATGAATCCGCATCGCATCCAACACAACTGCATTACGGCATT
>JAITBS010000682.1 GCA_031283515.1 Planctomycetaceae bacterium | reverse complement strand
TAAAATTACCCACTTGGCTCATTCACACTAGAGAATGGCTTTCCTTTGATTCGATAGGAAAAAAGATGAATGTAAAAATAGAAATAAATATTAAAGATAAATAAAATTCTACTCAAGTGGATGGTACTAACCAATGAGAAAAAAAATGCGAGGAGGGAAATTTTTTTATTTTTTGATTGTAATGACTTTATCGGTTGTTACGATGGACGCTATTGTTTGCGCACAATATGATCGGTCTTATGGAGGTTATCCTTCTTCCTCCAATTCGATTTACATTGCCAATCGTGAAATGATGCCTCAATCGGCATTCTTTCCGCCGTCAACAAATCCCCAACCTCAAGCAACCATAAATCAAACCGTCACAAATCCCGCAACTCCTACAAATTCAGTAACTCCGATTACTCCCACTGCACCGTTTATCCCAGA
The DNA here is from genome assembly GCA_031283515.1 of Planctomycetaceae bacterium. GTDB lineage: Bacteria > Planctomycetota > Planctomycetia > Pirellulales > Thermoguttaceae > WRKP01. The sequence continues at coordinate 7,238 of JAITBS010000682.1, read as the reverse complement.
AAAAAATACCGATTCGGAAAACAACAAAGAACAAACACAAACAACACAAAAATCGTCAATCAATAAAATTAAATCATATTTTACATCATTATTTTATTCATCAAAAAATAAAAAATCGTCCCAAGAATCTACCAATAAAGAATTACTTGAAAACATTGATGACGGTCAGGAAACAATTGAGGCATTGAGGAAAGAACAAAATTATTCTGTGCCGGATTACGTAAATTCCGCAACTCAATCTAATACCGCAACCGCCAAAGATCATTATAAACAAGGATTCGATTTTGAAGTTCAGGGAGATTTTGCCGGAGCGGTTCGCAGTTATAATGCGTTTATTGCAGCCAACAAGAAACAAACAAACAATGGAACTCTTGCCGCTCCGTATCATCGGTTGGCATTGATTGCCTGGAAACAATCGGAAATCCGTAATGCTGGAGTTTATTTTCGTTATGCAATGAAATATGCATTGGGAGGCAATGTTCCAATAATTGCCGGAGATTATGCGTTGTTCCTTATGGAGCAGAATGATCTGAAACAAGCCGAAGTGATTTTACGCAACGCATTGATTCATTATCCTGAAAATAACCGTCTTCTTTATTATCTTGGGCGTTGTACTGCTTATCAGGAGAAACCGATTGAGTCGTTACGATATTTTACGGCTTCGTTGGGCGAGGATCGTGCGTATCAGGAAATCGCACTCTTGTATCAGCAACGGGGCGATTTTGAAAGAGCGGAGTTTCTGAATGCCAAACGGAATGAATATATTGCCAAACGTAACAAGATTATTCCGCAACAAGTTTTTGCGGCTCACCCCGCAAATGTTCAACAACCGGTTCTTCCTACTGCCGTTCCGACAACTCCGCCGCCGGTAATTCCAAATTCGCACGGAATACTGAGTCAGGGAACAATAGGAACACCGTTACCGGTTCCGACTTTTGATCAGCCCAATAGACAAAATGTTCAGGTTTTTACGAACGCAAACAATCCGGCAATGCCCTTACCGCAAAGAAATCGTACTATTCCTGAAGATACTTGGCAACCGTTGAATCCGCAACCGGTTCCGGTGTCTGTTTCTCCGATGCCGGTTTCAAAAGTATTCCATTATTCTGAGGATCATGTTGTTCCGACTTACTATGAATTTCAGGGCGATCAGTATCCCAAAAATACAACACCTGATAATACAAATGTCGTTCAAACTTCGTTTATGCCGTAAAAAGTTCGGAACAAAGCAAGCAACTCAGATTATCAAAAGGGAATTTCTAATAATTCAGTTTTTTATTAACCACAGAGTTCACAGAGGGAGCATTTTTTCAAAATTAAATTTTGCTGTAATTATTCAGCGGAATATTTGTTTTGTAAATATGTAACCGTTCACGGTTTTAAAATTCGGAATAATACCTCTGGCAGTCATATTTATGATGCTTTAATTTTTTTGCAACTATAATTGTAATATTTCAGCGTAATTTATTTCAAAGATATTTTGTTACTTTTTCAATAACCTCATTTTCAACCTAATTTTCTTAACTATTGTTTAAAAAACCTCAAACCTCAGCAGCCAATGATGTAACACACACACCTCATAACCTCATTAAAAAACAGACCAGATAATGAGGTTATGTTTGGGGGAAATTTTATTGCTACTGAGGTTGTTTTGTTAAGAAAAAATTAGGTTGAAAATGAGGTTTTTTTGGAATGATTCTTTTGTAGAACGATTCTACTGAATAGTTACCAAAAAACTAATCTGCGTAACTCTGCGGATTAAACATTGGCAAAACTCTGCGTCATCTGCGGACTAAATATAAACAATTACTTCTATAAATATTGAGAATACTCAAAAATATGAAGGAGTTTTTGAGTATTCGTGTTACGTAAAACACCATGGACGAGTACGTTTTAATTGGGATTGAAGAATATCCATGCAAAGATTGACATCGTCAACAATTTGGAAATCATACATTCCGACACAAAGAAAATCAGCACCCGATTCAAATGCGAAACGAAAACCATCCTTAGGCGGAATTGCTCCGGCTGCAAGCACCTTGAAACCAATCCACGGTTGTTTGAGCGAATTCATAAATTCAATCGTTTCCTCCGGTTTCCGGCAATAGACATTATCGCGTTCAGGTTTGTCAGGCATTCGCGACCAGTAGTTGCTGTGGTGAATCGTTTTCATCCAGAAATCCGGTTCAATTCCGTGTTCGACACAGGCTTTAATTGTTTCGATTCTGTGTCCGCCCAGTCCAACCGGCACATCGTCTTTCCGAATCCGTTCAACAAATTTTGCAATTTCATCAAACTTGCCCTCCCGAACCAAACGATCATTGGTTTCACCTTGAATGTATGCCGCAGCCGCTCCTTTGTCAAGACAATTAAGTGCCCCGTCCAACGAGGAACAATCCGCAATATAATGCATAGAACCATCCGCTTTTTCCCAATAATCGGTCATAATACCAATGTGCGAATGATGACCAAGATAAACGTTGACTCCGCAAGCCTCTGCCATTTTAAATGTTGCAATAATTTTGTCACGGGAGTGATACGCCTTAACAAGTTCGGAAACGTACATTAAGTCGCGAGAATGTGCCCAGCCGCCAATCAAATTACCACCCATAATAATCCGACTCAGTTCAATACCTTTGAGTGTTGCTTTTGCCATTGGTTTTTTCAAATCGGAAAGTTTTCCCCAATTGGTATGTGTTCGCGAGGCACCGGAAAGTGCGTCAACCGTAACATCTTTAACTCCGGTTGTTTTCGATTCTTCGGCAAGTTTTTCCGCCAGAACCTGTTCTTCATTGCTAAGAATTGCTGTTCCCGCCGCAAGAATCGCACTTCCGGCAACAATTTTCCCTAATACCTCACGCCGATCAGGATTGGTTGGTTTGGATGAATTATTATTCATGTTTACTTCTTTTGTTAGGGTTTACATGGAAATTAGAATTAAAACTCGGATTCATCATAACAAAAATATAAACGTTTTCAAGAATCCCAAACAATTTTTCTGCGATTTTGAAACATTCCCGATAGAATCGGAATTAGAACAAACTGTACCGGTAGGCGGTGATACTTGGCTGACAGTTTATCAATTATGCCGATGCTATCAATTATCCGTTCCAACCGGAGAAAATAAGTTTTTTCTTGTTTTTTCAAAGCCAAGTTGTATAATGTTAAAGAAAAAACGATTGATTTTTTTCTTAACTTTTTTGAGGTATCTTCTTATGTCTGAAATCGTTTTTACATGTGAATGTGGTAAAGTTTATAAATTCAATCGCCGTTTTTCCGGTCGAGTTTCGCGTTGTATTATTTGTAAGCGTGAGTATGTTGTTCCTTTGATTTCGGAACAAATTAATCAAACGGTTGCGGCTGGGGAAGTTTCCGAAGATGTTGTTGCTTCATTACTTTCACCTTTTTCTCCGAATCTTCCTCCAAGCGGTACAAACGGTACAAACGATATAAACGATACAAACGGTACGGATCATTCCTACAACAATTATTTGAGTAGTCATTCCTCCGCACCTTCCGTATTAACTCCCTCACCATCCGGTTATTCGAAAAAACCGTCCGAAACTGCTCCTCTGGAACGTATCGGAAAATACGAAATTCGTGAAAAAATCGGCAGCGGCGGTATGGGAACTGTTTTTTACGCTTGGGATACACAACTCCAACGGAATGTTACCATCAAAACTCTCAACAAAAGAAGCCGGCAACACAAATATTACAAAGAACGTTTTATCAATGAAGCCAGAATTACCGGAAAACTTGTTCATTCCGGTGTTATCCCGATTTACTCTCTTGATTATGACGATCAAGAAGAACCCTATTATGTTATGCGTTTTCTTGAAGGGCAAACCTTTGAACAATTAATCACTCAATATCATAACCTCAAAGGTCCCTTGCATACTCAAGAAGAATTACGCCGACTCATTCGGCATTTTATCAATGTCTGTCAAACAATGGCGTATGTACATGATCATCATGTTGTTCATCGCGACATCAAACCATCCAATATTATGCTTAGCGGTTACGGTGAAACGATTATTCTCGACTGGGGATTAGCCAAAATTCTAACCGCCGAAAATAATGACAGTAACAATAAAACAGATTCAAAAAATTTCAGCAACAATTTCAGCAACAATTTCAACAATGATTTCAACAATGATTTCAGTAATAATGTTGAAAACGATTTTGGTAACGATTTTGAAAACGAAATGGAAACAGAAGACAAAAAACTTGATCTGACTCTTGCCGGCGGACGTGTAGGAACTCTCGGTTTTCAGTCGCCCGAATATCTCCGCAATGGTATGAGCGGTATTTCCGATGATATTTACGCACTTGGTGTAACATTATATTATTTGTTAAGCAACAAACTTCCTTATAAATTATCGCGTGATCATCGTGGAATTTTTGATATTTTAATGACGCCGCCGCAACCGCCTCATCTGCACAACAGCCATGTTTCCCGCTCACTTTCGGCGATTTGCCTTTGTGCCTTAGCCTTTGACAAAACGAAACGATATTCCTCAGTTGTCCAATTAGCGGCTGATCTTCAACGTTGGTTGGACGGCAAGACGGTTACAGTTTACCGAATGAACCGGCAAGAAAAAATCGAATTATTGATTCGGAAAAATGCTTTATTACTTGGGGTGTTTTTTGTTGCGTTTGGTCTTGGGATTTTTTTAACATACCTGTTTTCAGGACAATAACCGAACATATTGGAATCAATGAAAATCATATCAAATCCTTGGATTGCCATTGATATTGGTTCAGACCGAACCCATGTCGCTTATCTGGAATCAAACGGTGAGGTTCGAAATATTGTTCCGCCGAACAATGAATTTGATTCGGTTTTCCATGTTTCAAAGAACAATAATTCTGTTTCGGTTGGACAAAACGCATTGGAGCAACTAGAAAATGATTCGGATGGAATTATTATTCTCCGAACCTCTCTGTTGAAAAAAGATGAACTCATTTGTTTTCCTGACGGACGCGGTGAATTTCGTCCTTCGACTTTTTTTATACATCAGTTGCGTTACATTAAAACGTATTGTGAAACTCATTTTTTTGAAAACCGTTCTATTCAATCATGTGTTCTGGCGTTGCCTCATCGACATGAGATCATTCGTGAATCGTATCAACAAATTGCGTTGGAAGCAGGGTTTTCGCAAGTTTTTTTTCGGGACGCTATTATTGCTGCTGCAATGGCGTGGAAACGGGTTTGGGAAGAATCGTCTTCTTTTGTCATTATTTGTAACCTTGCCGCATCTCAGATTTCATTTTCTCTCTTGCAAAGCCGTTATGACGGTTACGAACATGTCAGGCAATTTCATTCGAGCAGCACTGTTGGAATAGAAGAAATTGACCGGATTATCTTATTGTCACAGGATTCGGATTCTCAGGTCATTTCCGTCGAAAAATGGGAAGACCTTTTACGTTTGCGAATGATTCGGCGAAATTGTAACTGGGACAAAAATGAAACATTCCGAATTATTCAAAATGGACGCCCCCGAAGAATACATACGGAACATTTCATCTCCGCAGCAAATATTGTTGCTAAAAAAATTCAATGGACATTCAAACACTTTGTTGAACGAGTGAAGGTTTTTACCAAACAGGATTCACTTCCGGTTCTTCTGATTGGCGGCGGAACCAATATGCCGTTAATTATTGAGGCAATCGAAGGTGCGGCATTTGGAAAAGTTTATTGGTGGGCGGAAGCCGAAGAAGCTGTTGTTATCGGAACTGCCGGAGAATTTTTACCGAAACAAAAAAAAGATAATGCCGATGATATTGCGTTGCATTTCTACCAACTTTATCAACATGCCGAAGCAGGTGACCGTGAATCGCAATACTATTTGGGAAAATCATTAGAAGCGGGATATGGAACTCCGATTTCACTTGAAGAGGCGATTGATTGGTACCGTGTATCAGCACAAAACGGTTATCTGAAAGCAAAATATCGTTTGGCAAAACTTCTGTTTCAACGATTGGGAACTGTTTTTAACAGGAACGAAGCCCTAAAACTTCTCCAAGAATCCGCCGAAGAAGGTTATATGTTGTCACAATATCTATTGGGACGGTATTTGTACGAAAATACAGAAGACATCGGTACTGCCGAACATTGGCTGCGAAAATCCGCCGAACAAAATCTTCAAGAGGCAATCGCCTATTGTGAAAAACATTTTCGAAATGAATAATGAGTAAGATAGTTGAGAGTTGAGAGTGGATAGTTGAGAGTTGAGAGTGGATAGTTGAGAATGCTGTAGGCAGATTAATACCGGAACGATAAAAATTTACCTGCAAACTATTCAGACAAACTATTCAGACGAACCATTTTGGCAACGCTAATTTCGCAATCTTGGTATAGGCGGACGCATAAGCGTGCTCGGCATCACTCGTTGTGTAGTACACCAACAATTGGAAGTTCAACGCTTTGAATGTTGCGAGATCGAGCGATCCGACTTGAAGTTTTTCGAAGGCTCCGCCGGTTCCGGTCAATTTCTGTGTAATGGGAGTTTTGAATTCATCCTTGTTTTTACCGGTGCCAAGGGCTTCCAATACCGCAGGTATTAAAGTGACGGATTTCCCGTTGGCAAGTTTTCCGGTTACCTTATCAATGACAGCATCCGTTGAAACGATTAACTCGTAGAAAAATTTCGTATCGTTTTGTAAAACCGCATTGTTACCGGTTTTATCGACCGGAATTTTTCCGGTAAACTTGAGAGCGAGTTCATAATTATCCAAAGCGAAAGCGGGTTTTGTAAGAGTTGCCAACGGAACAGCAACCGTTTTGAACTTCAATTCTTTACCAATCACAATTACATCGGAATTGGTTTGATCCGTCCCCTTCTCAGGAGTGGAATGCATGGAATCGTAACTGTTATTGTACGCAACAAGACGGGCGTAATATTGTGTTCCGGCTTTTAAATTGGAGAGTGTAAAATTCGTCGCCGGATCAACAACATGTTGAACCTCAGCCGTTGACCAATCCGCTTTACCTTTGGCATCAGCGATATAAGTATATTCAAGGAGATACTTGCGGCTATTAAAGTCCGTCGGATCCTTAATTTTATCTTCCACCGCGAACTCAACCGATGTCAAACCGGCTTTTTGACCGGAAGGAATTTTCAGCGTGGGTTCTGAAAATTTTGCTGTGGCGACAGAAACTTTGGAAGTTCCGGCTTTGACAACATTAGTACCATTATAAGCAATGGCAGTAACGGAAACATCATACTTAACTCCCG